>NZ_JBSSEF010000009.1:0-71690 GCF_054061455.1 Thermostichus sp. OS-CIW-20 | reverse complement strand
GAAGCATTTTATTCGGCAGCTTTGCAGAATTGGGAAATATAGCATGGAGCAGATAGTGAAGACTTCTTTACTACTGATCAATCCATCCTCCTTCCAAAGTTGGTTTGCTAAGTGCTGCTATTGTACCCCTTGAGCCCTTAACAGGCTGTAAGCTCAACCACTTTACGGTCATTTCGGCTGATGGAGTTTCTCTTTCCTGACAGAAGCCAAAACCAGTGGTACACTACCGCTACGGTGAGTTGGTCAGATTGATGGCAGGGATCCCTCATTTCTATTGGCGTTGGGCTAGGTGGGCTACACCGGCTCTGTGGGCGTTGCTGCTGTCGCCTGCTCCTATGGCTTGGGCTTCTGCTCTGGAGGTGCCTCAATTTGATCTGAGTGTTGTCCGCTCTCGTTCTTTGCCGTGGCGGCACCCGCTCCCTTGGCCAGAGATAGGGGATCCCAACCCATCTGAAGCTGAGGTCGAGGCGGCGGAGCATCTTTTCTTGGAGTTCACCCTCGAAGAGAGCAACGCCGCCATTGCCCTGTTCGGGTGTGATTGCCCAGCCCATATCAACCAACTGCGACGACTGCGCGGCCTGCCCTTGCTGTGAACGGGGGAGAGCTGACGGCCCCTCTGAACAGCACAGTTTGTATATTGCTAAGGCTGAGGTTCTCCCCCTGCTCAGTAGCCTGCTTCCGCGCTTCAGTTCGCGGATGGTCTACATAGCCCTGAGCCGGTGGAGTTTTGTCAGGCAGGGAGGCAAGCTGTCCCTGGGCATAAATCCAGTCAGGGCGTTGTGGGGATTGGCACAAGACAAGGGCTAAGCGGAGGGATCCGGTAGGGGCCTACGGTCTACCGGTTGCGGCTCCTCTTGAGGGGTGAGGGTTTTCAGTTCTGGCAGCGCCGTTCCTGCCGGCGCGTCAGCAGCAGGGCTCTCGGCAAAGTTGCCCGGCAACGGTGTCGGCGAGCTGGAGCCGGCGCGGTTCAGCTCCTGCAGAGCAGCTTGGGCCGGCTGAAACTGGGGATCCAGTTCCAGGCAGCGCTGCAAACTGGCCTGGGCCGCCTCCTGCTGGCCGGCCTGTAGTTGGATTAGCGCCAAGGTATGCCAGAAGGCGGGCCGCTGCGGCTCCAGTTCTGTGGCCCGTTGGGCGTCGGCTAGAGCCAGCTCCAATTTCCCCAGCTTCAGGGCCTCCCAGGCGCGGTTGTTGAGGGCCACCGCGTCTTCTGGGGTGAGCTGCAAAACCCGCGAGTAGGCCTCCACCGCTTTTTCTGCCCCTTTCAGGTCGCCATACACTAGCCCTAAGGCAAACCAGCCCCAGGGATCCCGTTCGTTGAGGCGGGTCATCTGTTGGGCGGCAGCAAGGGCTTCTTCCAACCGGCCCAAGCGCCGCAGGCTGGTGATCTGGCCAAACCAGCAGGCAAAGCTGCCGGGACGCTGTTGCACCAGGCGCCGGAACTGCTCCAGGCTGGCTTCGTATTGCCCCAGCTCCTGCTGGGCCACCGCCAGGGCGTAGCGAGCCGGGAAGTCCTCTGGCCGGATTTTCAGGGCTTCCTCGAAGTGAATGCAAGCCTCCCTCAGGTAGCCCAATTTCTGGAAGGCCACGCCGCGGGCATACCAGCTTTTGGGGTTGTCGGCGTCGTAGCGCAGAGCACGTTCCAGGGCCTTGCTGGCCAGCCGATACTGCCCCAGGCGCAGCAGAGCCACCCCTAGGTTGTGGAGCGTAATGGGATCCCGGCGGCGCAGCCGCAGCGAGCGCTTGTAACACTCGATGGCCGAGCGCAGCCGCTGGCAGTGGAACAGGGCATTGCCTTGGTAGCGCCAGACCCGGCCACTTCTGGGGTTGAGCTTCAGGACGCGGGCAAAGCTGGCCGCCGCCGAGCTGGGCCGCCGCAGCCGCCGCAGCACGATCCCACGCGCCAGCCAGGTGCGGGGCTGTTGGGGGTTGTAGCGCAGCGCCTTGTTCAGGCTGTTGAGGGCCAGCTTGGGCCGCTTCAGTTGCATGAGGCGAATGCCGCGATTGTGCCAGGCCAAGGCATCTTCGGGGTTGCTCTCCAGCACCTTGTCGTAGTTGACCACCGCCGCTTTGTACTGGCCCAGGCGCCCCAAAATCAGGGCCAGGCGCAGCCGCGTCTCCTCGTCGTAGGGGTTGATGCTCAGGGATCCGTTGTAGCTGTCCACCGCCTCGCGGTAGCGGGCCAACTGCACCAGCACATCGCCGCGCCGGCTCCAGGCCAGGGCAAAGTTGGGATCCATGTTCAAGGCACGGTCGTAGGCGGCCAGCGCCTCGCTCAGGTTGCCCCGCTTGCGCCACTCCTCGGCCCGCTCAAATTGAATGTCGGCGCTGTTCCACTGAAACAGCCGCTGAATAAATTGCAAAATGGCAATCTTGCGTGCTCCTTCCTCCGGCGTGGCAGAGGGCATTTCGCCGGTGGCAATGCGCAGGATGGCCATTTGAATGGCCCGCAAAAAGGCCTGGAACCCCCGCACCTCCTCATCTTCAGGGAGTTCCTCGCGGCGACGGTATTGCAGCCGAAATCGCTGCAGATCCCCGGGGGCGGGAAAGCTGGGATCCAAAAAGTGCATCAGCTCCCGGGCCCGGTACTCGAACAGCACCGGATCCTCATCGGAGCCGCTAAAGTCCAGCAGCGGCGCTTCTGCCAAGGGGCGGGGCAGCTCGGCGGGCGTGTGCAGCAGCGTCAGCAGGCGCTGGTTCTGCCGGGGCGGGGCGTGGGAGAAGCCGCTGTAGAGCTCATCTCTGGGCCAGGGATTGGCGACAAACTCCGGCGAGGCCACCACCCCGACCCAGCGGCACTGTTCGATGGCCAGTTGCAGCTCCAGCCGGCGGTCGTCTCCTGGCTGTAGCATCCAGCGGTCAAACCAGACCTTGAAGCCCTCCCGATCCAGCCGCTCCGCCAACTGCCGCGCCCAACGGGCCTGGGCCCGGTGGTAACGCAAGAAGAGGTCGAACTTGTAATGCTCGGAAGACATGAACGCCCGCTCGCTGCTCTTTTCCAGCTTATCTTTGCCACCGCCTCGGCGGCTTGGGGCATTGCCCTTCCCCGGCTGGGGGATAAGGCACCAAGTTTCTGTCAACCCTTTTGCCGTTTGCGCCAGCGGGACGGAGTCCTTCGATGGCCAGACCAAGATCGGCGATAGTTGAGGAAGGGTTGGTCAGGAGGGGGAGATGGTAAGCGGAGCGCTGGCGATTGGGGCTGCAATTGGCTTGGTGGTTTTGCTGTTGGAAGCGATTCGCTATCGCCGCTGGGGATCCCTTCGCCGTTGGCAGCCGGCAGTGGGGCTGGGCTTGGCAGCCTTGGCGGCGCTGGGGGCAGGGCTGGGACAGTTGTCGGAGCCGATCCCGCTAGCGGTGTTGCTGGGGGGACTGGTGGGGTTGGGTCTGCTGGGCTTGAGCGGCTGCGGGCGGGCCGGGCAGGGGCTGGCGGTGCTGCTGCTCAGCTTGGCCAGCGTGTGGGGCCTAGCCCGCGGTGCTTTCGAGGAATCTGAGGCGGGAGCTGCTTTTTCTCTGCTGCTGTGGGGCTGCGGCCTGGGGATGGGCTTGGTGGGGATCCCGTTGCTGGGCTGCTTGGCCGAGGCGGAGATGCTGTCTGTGCTGATGGGTCTGGGCCAGGGCTGGAGCGGCATCGCCGCCTTGACCTGGGGATCCCGCCTGCTGGAGATGGGCTCCCCCCAAGATCTCCCTTGGTCGGTGCTGCTGCCGGTGGGGCTGGCTGCCCTCAGCCTGGTGGCGGGCACGCTGCCCCTGCTGATCCTCCCCGTTCCCGCCAGCGGGACGGAGTCCTCGCGCGACAGCGAGGTGGGCTCCAACCGGCTGCTGTCGGCCCTGGGGCACGGTGTGGGATGGCTGGTGGCGACGGCGCTGGCTTTGGCCCTGGTGCGCAACGGGCTGTACCAGGATCCCTTTTGGGCGCTGCTGTACGGGGCGGGGGTGCTGCTCTCGTGGGCTCTGCTGGCTTTGGAGGGCGGGATCCCGGCACCCGAGGGGAAAGAGGCCTTGCTCTGGCGGGCCTGTGTGAGCCTGACGCTGGTAGGCGGTGGGGCGCTGCTGGCGCTGCGGCTGGGGGGATCCTACGGGGCGGCGCTGCTGGGGCTGGGGTGTCTGGCTTTTCCCAGCCGCTGGGGGGCAATGGCCGCCCTGTTTTTGTCGGCCCAACCCCTGCTGCAAAACCTGCTGCACCAGTTCAACCTGCAGGTGGCCGGGATCGACCTCACCCAGCCCTATGTGGCGGCGGCGCTGTACCTGGGCATGGCGAGCATGGGGCTGGCAGCGCTTGTCCACTGGGTGTACGGGCAAGACAGGCCGCTGCCGACGGGGATCGGCCTGACGCTGGCCAGCCTGCTCCTGCCGCTGGGGGTGGGCTATTTCGTCCACGCCCAGCCGCAGGCGGCCTTCTTGCTGGCAGCCTTGATCACCGCCTTGATCTTGGCAGCGCTGCAGCCCATAGCCCTAAACCAAGAAAGGGGAAGGGCACCTTGGACAGGGACCCAAGCTTTGGGCCTGGCTATGCTTGCCATTTTGGGCTCCAACCTCAGCCGCAACTGGACGGTGACGGGGTTCTATGCCACCCGCCTGGAGCGGGCCCTGGTGCTGGTGGTTCTCGTCGGGATCCTGGTTCTCTGCCTCTTGCTTGGGCAGGGCTGGCGCCTGTGGCAGTCCAGGACTGCATCCCGCTAAATGCCCACCCTCGCCTGTTGGGGCTCCCAGACCGTGAAACCTGTTCCTCTCGGCACCCGCGGCACCTGGCAAGGGATCCCCGGCCCCGAGCAAACGGCAGAGGCCCTGGGCAACCCCGGCGTGAGGGTGATCGGATCCCCGGCGCTGTTGGCGCTGATCGAGCGGTGCGGCCACAACACCTTGCAGCCCTTCTACGAGGGGGAAGAAGCCGTCGTCGGGATCCGCTTTGCCCTGGAACACTGCTCGGCAGCCGTGGTCGGGGATCCTCTACACGTTCAGGTTGAGGTTGTGCAAGCGGTGGGAAGGCGCATTGAATTTCAGGTGAAGATCACGCAGCAGGGGCGCTTGGTCATGCAGGGATCCTATACCTGTCAGGTGGTCGATTTGCCCCGTTTTCTGGCTCGCTATGGGCTGGCCTGAGGTCATCCAGCGCCTGGCAGGGCTGTTGCTGGTCACGGGGTTGGGGCTGTTTTTGTTCTGGCCACAACAGCTCCTGCTGCGCTACCGCAAGCCTTGGCAGGGCCCCCTCGCCTGGGTTGGGGAATGGCGCGGGTGGAGGGGCTTGGCTCTGCGGGGCAGCCGTCGGGGTTGGGAATGGCGCTGCGGGTCCCTATACGTTCGCGGGCATTGGCCAGCCTGGGTGGGCTGCCGTCTCTCCTTTGCCGACTGGCCTCGCTTCTGGCCCCTTCTGAGGCGGTTGGCCGAGGGGATCCAGATCCAGTCCTGGCGAGGCGGCCTGGAAATCGGCTTTGCCGACCCGGCCTTGACGGGGCAGTGCCTAGGGCTTTTGGCAACCCTCCCCCCCTCGCTGGCTTGCCACCTGCGCTTGACCTTCGCCCACACCGGCTGGCACGGACAGGGATCCCTGCTGCTTTGCTTTCGCGCCTGGCGAGTGCTGGGGCCGGCCTTGGAATTGGCATGGCTCATCCTGCGCAGCAGCCGCTCGAGGATCCGATAGAACTCGTCAGCCCTCTCTTGGGCTCTTTCAGCAGCCCAACTACCAGTCATCATCGATGTCTAGAATTTTCCCGGCTCTGCCATCGATTTTGACCTCAATGTCGTTGGCAAACCCCACCTTCCAAACCCAGCGCCCATTCTCCCGCTCCAGTTCGACTTCTTCAACGGAAGCAGCGGGAACAACTAAGCGAGCAATCCAATAGTTTCTTCATCGATTGCTGAGACAGAAGACTGGGCAAAAACCGGCTCTGGGCCGGTCTTGAGGCCAGCCAGCGGGTTGCCGACCAGCATCGCAATCATCAAACCTAGATAGATAACAGCAGGTTTTAGAGAAGTAGGGGAGCTCGAGGGGCAATAATCCCCTCAATAAATATTGAGGGGAGGATGCCATCAATTTCAGGTTCAACCCTCTGAGAACCGGATGGTCTCACGTCGGCCTGGGCAGGTTTTGCAGCGCAGGATCCCCAGGGCAGCGGATCCCTTCTCATCTAGAGCCACCTCTGCTGGGGATGCGACAGCTCAGCCTTAAAGGGCTCTCCAAGGCAAAAGCAGGGTGAAGGAAAAAACCGGTTGCCACCCCCCAGGTAAATCTCAACCCTGCGGAGCAAACCCCTGCTAGACTGTTGAATTAAATACACAACCTAAAAAGCCGGCCAATAGCTGGCTGGTCTTCTAGCTCAAACCCTTCAGGTTGAGCGCTCGGTCGTCTTCAGTGGGGAGAAGATATCGTGGCAACAGGGGCCTATGCACTGGTGGATAGCCTGCATCGACATGGGGTGCAGCACATTTTCGGCTATCCAGGAGGAGCGATCTTGCCCATCTACGACGAGCTGTACAAGGCCGAATCCCAAGGGCTACTCAAACATTTCCTAGTCCGCCACGAACAGGCCGCCGCCCATGCTGCCGATGGCTACGCCCGCGCCACCGGCAAGGTGGGGGTGTGCTTCGCCACCTCGGGGCCAGGAGCAACCAACCTGGTGACGGGCATTGCCAATGCCATGATGGACTCTGTGCCCATGGTGGTGATCACCGGCCAGGTGCCCCGCCATTTGATCGGCACCGACGGCTTTCAGGAGACCGACATCTTTGGCATCACCCTGCCCATCGTCAAGCACTCCTACGTGGTGCGGGATCCGCGCCAAATGGCTCGGATCGTGGCCGAGGCTTTTCACATTGCTGGCACCGGGCGACCGGGGCCGGTGCTGATCGACATTCCCAAAGATGTGGGGCTGGAAGAGTTCGACTACCAGCCGGTTAGCGAAGTCAACATCCCCGGCTACCGGCCCACGGTGCGGGGGAACCCGCGCCAGATCCACGCGGCGGCCAAGCTGATCCTGCAGGCCAAGCGGCCCCTGCTCTACGTGGGGGGCGGGGCCATCATCTCGGGTGCCCATGCCGAGATTGCCGAGCTGGCCCACACCTATCAGATCCCGGTGACCACCACCCTCATGGGCAAAGGGGCCTTCGATGAGAACGATCCCCTCTCGGTGGGGATGCTGGGCATGCACGGCACCGCCTACGCCAACTTCGCCGTTACCGAGTGCGACCTGCTGATTGCCGTGGGGGCCCGCTTTGACGACCGCGTAACCGGCAAGCTGGACGAATTTGCCAAGCACGCCAAGGTTATCCACATTGATATCGACCCGGCAGAAGTGGGCAAAAACCGCACTCCGGACGTGCCGATTGTGGGAGATGTGCGCACCGTCCTGGTGGAGCTGTTGGCGCAACTGAGCAAAATGCCCCACACCCCTGGCCAGACGCAGGCTTGGCTGGAGCGGATCGAGCGCTGGAAACGGGACTACCCCCTGCAGGTGCCCCGCTATGAGGGCGTGATCGCCCCGCAGCAGGTGATCGATGCCTTTCGTCGCCATGCTCCCCACGCCTACTACACCACCGATGTCGGTCAGCACCAAATGTGGGCGGCGCAGTTTCTGCGTAACGGGCCGCGCCAGTGGATCTCCAGTTCTGGCCTGGGCACCATGGGCTACGGTTTCCCGGCGGCCATGGGGGTCAAAGTGGCCCTGCCCCACGCCGAGGTGATCTGCATCAGCGGCGACGCCAGCTTCCAGATGAACATGCAGGAGCTGGGCACGGTGGCCCAGTACGGCATTGCCACCAAGGTGGCCATCATCAACAACGGCTGGCAGGGCATGGTGCGGCAGTGGCAGCAGGCCTTCCACGGCGAGCGCTACTCCCACTCGGATATGACTCCGGGCATGCCGGATTTCGTCAAGCTGGCTGAAGCCTTTGGCGTCAAGGGCATGCGCGTCGATCACCCCGATCAAGTGGACGACGCCATCCAAGAGATGCTGCGCCATGAGGGGCCAGTAGTGGCTGATTTTGTGGTCAAGCGGGACGAGAACTGCTACCCGATGGTGCCCGCCGGCAAAGCCAACTACCAGATGATCGGCCTGCCGGAAAAGCGGCAACTGGAGCAAGCCGCCGAGCTGATTTACTGCCCCAATTGCGGCACCAAAAACCCCAGCCTGCACAAGTTCTGCGCCGAGTGCGGCACCAAGCTCTAGAACCGGCAGGGCTGGCCATCAGGGCAGGGAAGTTGGGATCCCTTCGCAACAAGGCCCGCCCTCGGCAGCGGAAAGTCCGCAGGGATGCCGATGATGGCTATTTCAAACTGCAGTCGTTTCAAACCCGATTGAAGAAAACACTTCCCGAGCGCGCCTCTGCTGCGACCAACCCCAGCCCATCGTCCAAGAGGAAGGGGGGGAGTGAGGCTCAAGTAGTCGGAAATTCTTTTTTCCACGCGGTGCGGGTGGAAGTTGCCAAAAGGTTCCGGCCTTACCCAATGGTCAGAGGGGCCGGTAGACACGGTAGTTGAGGTTGGGGAAGATGTTGTCCATGTATTCCACCTTGGCCAGCCACTGCTCGTCTTCAGGGGTGGCTTTTTCTCGCCGAAACTGGCCGGCTTGGATCTTCTCGTAGAGGTGATTGAAGCGCAGCAGGTGGGATTTGGTGCGGCGTACCGCATAGGGAACCATCGTCCCCGTGCGCATGATGAAGGCCCAGTCGGAAGATTGGGCCAGGAGCAATTCCCGCGCCGCCTGGTTCAGGGCCCGCCACTCCAGGTCATCGGCAGGCTCGCGGCGGCTCAGCTCGATCATCCGCTCGGTAGCCTTGTGCAGGTGGGGGTAGATCCAGGCGTTGGTGGGGTTGAGCCAGTACTCGTGGAAGCCGCGCGCCCCCCAACTGGACTGGGCAGGTTTGCACACCTGGTGGGTGGGGTTCTCCCGCAAGTACTCCGCCAGGTGAGTCATGCGATAGGTATTTTGGTCGAAGTAGCTCTTGCGAATGAGGAAATCCAAAAACCAGGGGCCCTCATACCACCAATGGCCGAACAGCTCGGCATCATAAGGGGCCACCACCAGCGGCGGACGCCCCATGACGCTGTACAAATACTCGATCTGCCGCTGGCGGTTGAACATGAAGTTGCCCGCATGTTCTGCCGCCTTCTCCCTGGCCCAGTAGGGATCGTAAAGTTGCTTCTGTCCCAGATCGAGGTTGCGCCCCGTGATGCGGTGGTACTTGATGCCGGTGTTTTTCCGCTGGCCGTTGGGCATGATGTAGGGCTTGATGTACTCGTAGTCGGCCTCGTACCCCAGGTCTTTGTAGAACTCGCGATAGACGGGATCCCCAGGGTAGCCCACCTCCGCTGACCACACCTGCTGCGAAGACTCGTGATCCCGACCGAAGACGGCAACGCCAGTCTCGGTGAAGATGGGGGCGTACATGCCGTAACGAGGCCGGGGCTTGGCGTAGAGCAAACCGTGGGCGTCGGTGATCATGTAGCGCAGGCCGGCATCGGCGATCATCCGCTCCAGCCCCTGGTAGTAGGCGCACTCCGGCAGCCAGATCCCTCTTGGCCATTGGCCAAAGTGTTCGTTGTAGTGCTCGCAGGCCACGATAAGTTGGGCCCATACCGCCTGCGGGTACATCTGCATCAAGGGCAGGTAGCCGTGGGTAGCCGCGCAGGTAATGATCTCCAGGTTGCCGCTGTCTTGAAACTGTTTGAAGGCCCGCACCAGATCCCGGTCGTAGCGCTCCCAGAGATCGCGCACCATGGCAAATTGCTTGATGTAGTGCTCGGCCAGGTAGCGAATGTGGCCGTTGGTGGCGTTCTTGTCGTATTCCAGTTGGGCCAGCTCTTCCAACTTGGTTAGGTAGTGGTCGTAGCGCTCCTGCAGCAAGGGATCCCGCAGCATCGACACCAAGGGCGGCGTCAGGGACATGGTGAAGCGAAAGTCGATGCCATCTCGCCGCAGCCCCTCGAACATGTGCAGCAGCGGGACATAGGTCTCGGTGATGGCTTCGTAGAGCCATTCTTCTTCCAGCACGAAGTCTTGCTCAGGGTGGCGCACAAAGGGCAGGTGCGCGTGGAGTACCAAGGCGAGATAGCCCATCATAGCGGCCAGGGATCCTCAGGTAGGAGAAGATAACCGAGCAAGCTCCCCTTCCCCGGCAATAAATCTGTAGGGAAGGTTAAGAGCGGCATTGCTACCTATCGTCCAGCATTTCCCCCTTGTGGTCAAGGGCTGGGATCGCTGGGGATCGCTCAGCGGTGGCGAATGAACTCGTAGATCTCCAGGTATTCTTTGCCGGGGTAGTTCCAGGAGTAGTCGTAGCTCATGCCTTGGATCTGCAGTCGGCGGAACTGGTCGGGAGCGGTGTACCAAAGGTCGATGGCCCGGTCCAGAGCCGACTCCAGAGCTGCCGGATCTGTGTGATAGAAGACGTAACCATTGCGTTGTTCGGGCAATTTGTGGGGATCGTAGTCGCGGTCGAAGACGGTATCCACCAGGCCGCCCACTCCTCTCACCACCGGAACCGTGCCATATTTCAAGCCAATCATCTGGGTGAGTCCACAGGGTTCGTAGTGGCTGGGCACCACAAGGATGTCTGCCCCCGCATAGATGAGGTGGGAAAGTTCTTCGTTGAAGCCCAGCTCGATGTGAACATCGGGGTTGTCGTTGAGGTAGCGTTTCTCATGGGCAAACCAGGCGCCGATCCCCGGCTCCGTGGCGGATCCCAGCAGCACGAATTGGGCATTTTTAAACAGGGAGCGGTAGATGGCATGATGCACCAGATGCACGCCTTTTTGCTCGTCCAGCCGCCCAATATAGGCCACAATGGGCTTATCAACATCTTGTAGCCATAGCTGATCCCGCAGTGCTTTTTTGTTTTTGGCCTTGTTTTCCAAAGTTTGCGCCGTGTAGTGAAAAGGAATAAAGCGATCGATCTCAGGGTTCCAAATATCGTAGTCGATGCCATTCAAGACGCCGCGAAACTTGTGCTGGTGCAAGTAAAGAGTGTGTCCCAGTCCATAGTTGTAATTACCAAATCGCGCTTCCAGGGCATGGGTGGGGGAAACGGTGGTCACGAAGTTGGAAAAGACGATCCCGCCCTTCATAAAGTTGAGGGCAAAGGGGTTAAAGTTATCTCGCAGGCGGTCGTAATGAAAGTAATAGGGCTCCCGGTTGAGGCCGGTGGCCCAGAGGATTTCCGGGCCGCCAAAGCCTTGGTGTTTAAAGTTGTGGATGGTGTAGCATACCCGCTGGTTTTCCATGCCGTGGTACTTGTAAATCTCAAAGAGCAGCACCGGCACCAATCCTGTCTGCCAATCGTGACAATGAATGATATCGGGGCGCTTATTGCTTTTGAGAAGAAACTCCAGAGCCGCCTTGCTGAAAAAAGCAAAGCGCATGTTGTCGTCCGGGCAGCCGTAGTAGCAGCCACGATTAAAAAAGTTGTCGCCGGAGTGGGGCTCAATAAAAAAGCAAAGGCGGCCATGTACCCAGCCGCAGTACACCGAGCAGTGAATAGCTCCCCCATACCAGGGCACCCAGAGGTCGCGGTAGGCATCGTGCAAGCCCCAGATCTGGTCGTAGCGCATGGTGTCGTACTTGGGCAAAACCAGCTCGACACAGTGCCCCCGCACTTCCAGCTCTCGGCTGAGGCCGTACACCACATCCCCCAGCCCCCCCGCCTTGATGACCGGGGCACATTCCGACGCAATCTGCACGATGTACATTTCGCGCTCTCCCGTAGCACCGCCTTACTTTTCTTCACAAAAGATAATCTCTTTTGGCTTCTACAGCCCATCCCCCGCCTCAGCGAAAAGGGATCCCTGTCCGGGGATCCCTTCCTTGCCTAACAGGTGGCTAGCTCAATCTCTGGCTGCGCTGCCTACGGGTTTGGCTGGCGGCTCAGGCATCTGCCTGGGATCGCTCAATACCACTGCTGGGCATAGAGGCGCTGCACCAGATAGAACACGAACAGGGGCACATCGACGCGACGCTCGTCGATCATAAAAGACTCAATGGTGCTGGCCGGGGATCCTTCAATAGCGCAGCGGAAGAACTTGGGCCCATTGAGGGATCCCTCGGCAAAGAGGACGCTAAACTGCTTTTTGCCGCCGGCAAACGAGCCAATCAGCGTCTTGCCCTCCAGCCGCAGTTGCAGATCGGTGACGCCGCGTTTCTGAAAAGCGGCGATGGTTGCCGGGATCACATCTTCTGCAATGAGTTGCTCGAAAGGCTTCTCTTCCTTGGCTGGTTTTTTTGCTGCGGCTTTGGGCGAGGCTTGGGCAGTGTCAGTCTCCTTGGGAGCAGGGTTGGCGGCCTCAACCCGGGCCGGCTTTTCGACAGCGGTTTCCTGGGCGGGGGTAGGTTCTCCAGACATGGGCTGATACTCCGATAACAGGTCAACGATTGGCGTGCGGGCTGGCAGGCCCAGAGTCAGGGATGGAAGAGAGGCTAACCTTTGGGGATGTACTGGCCGACAATTTCTTCAGCAGGGATCTGGGGGAAGCCCATGCTGTAGTTGGGGGTACGCCCCTGCAGGTTGTAGGCAATTTCCCCTTGCTTGAGGAGAGAGCGAATGAAGTGTTCCAGGTCAGAGCCGATGCGCCGCAGGTTGTACTCAGTCAGATCCCGGCCCCTGTACTCTTCTACCAATTCCTCAAAACGAGCATAGACCTTCTGCAAGGCGGCATCGTTCCAGACCAGCTCGTTGTCGGGATCCACATCGAGGGTGAGCAGATCGTCGCGAGGCACAAAGTGGTTATCGGCGGTCACCTCGCCAGCAAAGATGTGAACGTGGCGGGTGGTGCATTTCAGCATGGCTGTCGCTCCGGTCGAGATCCTACGCCTTTGTTCAAGGTATCATTCCTGGCGCCGAGGTGGGATCCCTTGTCGTCCAGATCCCAGAAAGTTGCCCAGGCCAATCTCCCCACCCAACAATTCTGGGGAGAAGCGGGATCCCTCTGGCACAGAAGAAGCCTAAAAGTACGGCTGTCGGCTGCGTAGCCGGTGTTACTGGAAAAATTTAAAAAGCCGGACTACCTTCCCCAGGGAAACCTAAGCTTGTTTATGAGATAACCCATGGTTGTTCTAGGCAGACTGGATCAAATCAGCGATATTCTGCTTCATCCTACTGCAAATCACATCAAGGGGCAGGTCGTTCGGATCCCGTCCAAAGGGGTTCTCAATTTCAATGCCGATCTCCTCGACGCCAAACAGCATAAAGGCCAGCAGCCCGACAATGGGGCCGGTCATCCAGCCCAATCCCTCCACCATCTGAAAAGGCAAAGACAAACAATACAGCAGCAACAACTGCTTCAAATGTAAGGCGTAGGCCATGGGCGTTGGGGTCATGAGAATGCGCTCGCAGGCGCCCAGGACATCGACCATGTTATTGAGCCGCTCCACCATGATCGTTAGCTGATAGACTTCAACGCGGCCTTTTTGGTATTGGCGCTGTAGGTAGTCTCCAGTCCAAAAGGCAATTTGCAAGGAGGGATGGTTGAGGTTTTTAAGACGTTGCAACTGCTCTGGGCTGAGGAGGGTCTGAAGCTCATCTGGCAAAAATTCTTGGCGCAGATGTTGCTTCATGGCGATGGCAAAAGCAGGCAGGAGATAGAGGATTTTGATTTTTTCTTCCCGATCGTCTGGCTGCTTCTCTTCAATGGCTACCCAAATCAAGCGGGCTAAGTTGCGCACGTTGCTCACCACGCATCCCCAAGCTTTTCGCCCCTCCCAAAACCGCTCGTAGGCAGTGTTTGTCCGAAACACCAGCATCAAGCCAAAAACGATGTTGGGCACGAACGCCACCAACGAGGACAGCGCTATGGGCAACCCCAGCTTGTAGAGAACGGAAACCAGCACTCCCAGGAGACCACAGATGAGGGTGCGAGGCAGCACTGCCGGCACAACCGATCTGTGCAACTGCAGGGCCAAGCGAAACCAACGCAACCCATTTCCCGATAGATACTGGCGAATCCTGGTGTGGCGTCGGCAAGCCTGCCCCCTGATCCTACTACCGTCATGGCAACGGTTGTTGACCGAAACCTTGGCGGCGCAGGCCCCCCTCTTCCCCGCCGTATACGGGGGGATGAATCCCTTGACCTGACGGGGCAACTTCCAGGGTCTCAGGAGTCATTTCAAGCTAGTTTAAGAGGTTCTCTTTGCTCTCCTCAGGTTGAGAGGCAGGGATCCAGAAGTTGCTCTGCAGCAGAGGGGCGCCAGTGGGGGATTCGCTCCCGCCTGCCGGTTCGAGGGTAATCCAAAGGCGGGTCGGCTGCTGTGAATGGGTGGGCTGGCTGAGCCATTGCAGGGATCCCTCGGCGTTGACGGTGAAGGTGCCGGCGCTTTCCAGGCGCTGCCCAGCCGACTCCAGCCACAGTTGGTAGGTGGTTCCCGGGGGGGCAGGGGGCATTTCTGAAGCCAAGAGCAACACCTGCTTGGCGCGGGGCGACCAGAGAGCTTGTACCAACAGGGGGTTGCGGAAGCTGGGGTCGCGCAGAAGGGTTCGCCGTACCTGCGGTTGTCGTTGCCACTCCTGATAGAGCCGTTGAATGGCTACCGACTCCCCCTGCCAGCGCAGCCGCCAGTAGGCCGCTGTTATGGCCACTGCGTAGATCCCTAACCCTACTAAGCTGCCCCAGAGGAGGCGCCGCGGCCACCAAGGAGGTGCGACCCGGATGGAGGCAGGGGCGGGCAACCAGCTCCAGCGCCGCAAGCGTTCTTGGGCTTGAAAGGCCGTCAACTCGTAAAGCCACAGGGCCACCGAGCGATCCCGCTGCAGGTCAAAGGCCTCCGCATGTTTCCAGCAGAACTCAAACACCTGGCGCACCACCTCTTCGGCCTGGTGAGGCTGCTTGAGAGTGGACAGCGCGATCTCCAGCAGGCGCTTTTGGTAGCGATCCTTAAGTAAAAAGTGGCTGCGGCGATCCCGCAGTTGGATCTGGCGCATCAGCTCGAAATCGGTCGGCTCCGCCATAGCCCCCCATCTGCTGCGCCTGTCCAGCCCGGCTTTGGGTCAAGCGGTAGCGCCAGGCCGGTAGCTTTTTCAAAAATATACATCAGCCCTGGATCCAGCTCACCGGCAAGCCGACTTCATTTTGTTGCGGCTGGTGCAGATGCCGGCCGTGCAACTTGCGGTATCCGCTTTTACTCGCACCTATCTCCTACAAAACGAGGAGCCGACCCAAGACACCATTTTTTCAGTGCAGATGCCCTCAGGCGGCATCTTTCTCGACCACCTTCTCCGCTTCTACCTTCAGGGACTCCGTCCCGCTGACGCGATCGGCACCGGCGGTGGGCTCGTCATCGCTGCTGGGGTTGTTCATCTCTTGCTTGAAGCTGCGCAACGCTTTGCCGAAGGCGCTGCCCAACTCCGGCAGCTTCTTGGGGCCGAACACGACCACTGCAATTATCCCAATCACGGCCAGCTCTGGCAGGCCCATGCCGAAGATGCTCACGGCCAGGATAGGTTCGCTCGACAGCAGGATAGCCATAAGTCCCCAAAACCCCAAAAATAGAACAAGCCAACCAACCTCGCTGGCAAGGAGGGGAATTATCCCCTCCCAACTCTAGCAGGTTTTCCCGGGGGCAGAAAGGTTTGGCTGCTACTGCCATGGCTCTGGAATCCATGAGCTGCCAAAAGCGGCAGCCGACGACCGCTAGACTGAGATTGTTGCTTTGTTGAAGCTTGCCGATGGGCTTTCTCCTGTCTGCCGAACAAGTGCTTCAGTTCGTCACCAACCAGTGGCAGGATCCCTATGCTGTTTTGGGGCCGCAGCAGATAGAGCAGGGGGAGACGTCCTTCTGGCTGGTGCGGGCCCTGGTGCCCAATGCCAAACAGGTTTGGTTGGTAGAACGCGCCACTGGGCAGGCCTACCCCATGCAGCCGCTGCATCCAGAAACGTTGTTTGAGCTGTGCTTTGCGCCTGGCACGCCGGTTCCAGACTACTTTCTGCGGGCGCAGCGGGTCTGGGATCCGGAGGGCCAGCACTTGGAAGAGTGGGAGGATCCCTATCGCTTTCCCCTGGAGAAGGTCAACCACATCGGTGAGCTGGATCGCTACCTCTTCAACGAGGGCAACCACCACCGCATCTACGAGAAGTTGGGCGCTCATCCCATCAGCGTAGATGGGGTTCAGGGAGTCCACTTTGCCGTCTGGGCTCCCAACGCCCGCAATGTCAGTGTCATTGGCGACTTCAACCACTGGGATGGCCGCCAACACCAGATGAAGCGGCTGGGCGAAAGCGGCATCTGGGCGGTGTTCATCCCTGGTGTTGGGCCAGGAGCCGTCTACAAGTACGAGGTGAAAACTGCCTGGGGGGATATCTACGAAAAGTCAGATCCCTATGGCTTTCAGCAGGAGGTGCGACCCAAAACCGGCTCAATTGTAGCCGACCTCCACACCTATACCTGGCACGACCAGGAGTGGCTGGAAAAGCGGGCTGCCACCGACCCCCTGCGCTCGCCCATCTCGGTGTACGAGGTGCATTTGGGATCCTGGATGCACGCCTCCACCGAAGACCCGCCCGCTGATGGGCACCTGGTGCCGGTGGAGCAAAAGCCCAACACCCGCTTTCTTACCTACCGGGAGCTGGCGGACAAATTGATCCCCTATGTCAAGGAGCTGGGCTTTACCCACATCGAGCTCTTACCCGTGGCCGAGCACCCCTTCGACGGCTCCTGGGGCTACCAGGTTATTGGCTACTACGCGGTAACCTCCCGCTACGGCTCGCCCCAAGACTTCATGTACTTTGTCGATCGCGCCCACCAGGAAGGGATCGGCGTCATTGTCGATTGGGTGCCGGGGCATTTCCCCAAAGATGGGCATGGGCTGGCCTTTTTTGACGGTACCCACCTCTACGAATATGCCGACCCCCGCAAGGGCGAGCACAAGGGCTGGGGCACTTTGGTTTTCAACTACGGCCGCAACGAGGTGCGCAACTATCTAATAGCCAATGCCCTCTTTTGGTTTGACAAATACCACATCGACGGCCTTCGGGTGGATGCGGTGGCCTCAATGCTCTATCTGGACTACGACCGCAAAGAATGGATCCCCAACTGCTACGGCGGGCGAGAACACCTGGAGGCCATCGACTTTTTTCGCCAGCTCAACACCCTTATTTTCAAGTACTACCCTGGCGTTCTTTCCATTGCCGAGGAATCCACTGCCTGGCCAATGGTAACCTGGCCAACCCATGTGGGTGGTCTGGGCTTTAACCTCAAGTGGAACATGGGCTGGATGCACGACATGCTGAATTATTTTCGCATGGATCCCTGGTTCCGCCAGTTCCATCACAACCTAGTGACTTTCAGCCTCATGTATGCCTTCAGTGAAAATTACATGCTGGCTTTTTCCCACGATGAGGTAGTGCACGGCAAAAGCCACATGTTGGGCAAAATGCCAGGGGATATGTGGCACAAGTTTGCCAGTTTGCGGGCCCTCTACGGCTACATGTTCACCCACCCCGGCAAGAAAACTTTGTTCATGAGCATGGAGTTTGGCCAGTGGAACGAGTGGAATGTTTGGGCAGATCTAGACTGGGAGCTGCTGCAGTATGAGCCCCACGCTAAACTGCGCCACTACGTAGCCACCCTCAACCATCTATTGCGCTCGCAGCCAGCTCTCTACACTCAAGACACCAAGCCAGAAGGGTTCCGCTGGATTGACTGCAGCGACCATCGGGGCATTATCTCCTTTATCCGATATGGGGAGGATCCCAGGGAGTGGCTAGTGGTAGTCTGTAACTTTACGCCGGTGGTTTGGCCGAATTACCGCATTGGCGTGCCGCAGCGAGGGTTTTACCGGGAACTGCTCAACAGCGACGCGGTAGAGTTCTGGGGCAGCGGGGTTGGCAACCTAGGGGGCAAGTGGACGGATGACTGGCCCTACCACAACCTGCCCTACTCGCTTGAGCTCTGCCTGCCCCCTCTTTCAACCTTGGTGCTGAAGTGGCAGCCGCCCCAGCTGGCGGAGGATTCAGGCGAAAACAAAGCTATGCTGGAGTGAGTACGGCCTTCCCTGCTCATTGCCATGCGAGATCTGCTGCGCGACATCCTTCGAGACTATTCTGGCTTTGTGGAACTGCGCTACCACAGCAAAGTCTTTCGCAGTGTCACGGCGGAAAAGGGGCGCATTGAGCGCACAGCGGTTCGACGGCGCTCAGGTGTGGGGGTGCGGGTGCTAGAAGCCGGCACCTGGGGCTTTGCCGCCACCGGGGATCCCTCGCCAGCAGCCATTCGCAAGGCCATTGCCGAAGCTCAGCAAGCGGCCCGCGCCAGCGCCGACTGCCGCAGGCAGAAGCTGAAGGCTTTGCCCAGCGTATCCCTGGCCCAGGGGGAGTTCTGCGAGCCCGGCGTGGAGGAGGTGGTCAACAAACCCCTGGAGGCCAAGATCCAGTTGGCTCTGGAAACAGAAGCCCAGGCGCGCAAGTCTTCCGCCCGCATCACCTCCGCCAGTTGCACTTACAACGAGATCTACGAGGAAAAAGCCATTGTTACTACGGATGGGGCGGATGTGGCCTTCCGGCTGGTGCGCCCTGAGCTGCGGATCCAGGCGGTGGCCGAGGCGGATGGCCAACTCAGCAGCGGTACTGAGTCCATTGGCGTGACGGGGGGGTGGGATTGCCTTTTTCGGACGGATCCCTTGCAGATGGCGGAGAAGGCGGCTGCCACGGCAGTGGATCTCCTCTCTGCAGGCTATGCCGAGGGGGGATGGGCCACCGTCATCCTCTCTCCTTCCATCGTGGGACTGCTGGTGCATGAAGCCATTGGCCACACGGTCGAGGCCGATTTCGTCCTCGCGGGCTCGGTGGCGGCTGGCAAGCTAGGGCAGCGGGTGGCCAGCGAACTGGTTACTCTCAAGGACTCTGGCCGTTCTGAATTGATGCCGGGGGCAGGGGGAACGCTGCCTGTGGACGATGAGGGCGTCCCCACCCAAACCACCACCATCATCCAGAACGGCATCCTGGTGAGCTACCTGCACAACCGCGAAACGGCTGCCCACTTCGGCGTCGAGCCCACCGGCAATGCCCGCGCCTGGGAGTACGCCGACGAGCCGCTCATCCGCATGCGCAACACCTATCTCGAGCCGGGATCCCAGACATTGGAGGAGATCATCGCCAGCACTCCCGACGGCTACTTCCTGGATGGGGCCAGAAACGGGCAAGCCGACTCCACCGGTGAGTTCATGTTTGGCGTGGAGCGGGCCTACCGCATTCGCAACGGCAAGCTGGCGGAGCTGCTGAGGGGAGTTACCATCACGGGCAATGCCTTTGAGGTGTTGCAGTCGGTGGATGCCGTGTCGCGGGATTTCCGGTGGGACTTGGGATCCGGCCACTGCGGCAAGGGTCAGCCGGCCAAGGTAGACGCCGGAGGGCCCTACATTCGCTGCCGTGCCATTGTGGGGGGCCGACAGCCTGCTTAGCCCTCACCCCCAGCCCCTCTCCCAAAGGGAGAGGGGAGTTAGGGAGCAACTCTTAGAACCAGCCGGTCGGCTTCCCACTGCTGGAAGAGGCGGAGGACGTGGCCGGCTCTCTCGCGATGGTCGGCCAAGATCTCGGCGCCGGAACGAGCTTGCTTGGCCAATGGCAGCAGCAGCTCCACCACCTGGTAGCGGCTAGAAGCGATCATCTTGCCCGGGATGCGGGCGATGGGCCAGAAGATGTCCATCTTTTGGGTCACGATCTGGGCCGGATCCACTTTGCCCAGCAGATCCGAAAAGGGGATCTTTTGATCCCAGTAGCGCACCTTGCCGTACTGGAGAAAGAGGGGGTTGAGCTGCCAACGGGAGCTTTGGAAAAACTCGGGAGTAAAGGGATCCCAATGGGCCAACTTTTTGCCCTGGTGGCAGCACCAAAAGAGATTTTGCGTGTGGTAGAGGGGCTCCAGGTACTCGATGACCCGCAGTTGGTCAATGCGGGCAAGGGCCTCGTAGCGGCGGTGGAACTCCGGGTGGGTGGCGGCAATCAAGGGCCTGGCGTTCCAATAGTCCAAGTAGGGGGCGACATCGATAAACTCCAGTCCCGCCTGGGCCACCAGGTCGGGAATCTCGCCGATGTCAAAAGGGATGTCGTTGGCGTGGAAAAAGTTATCGACGATATTTTCATCGTGGAGGTAGTAGTCCTGGTGGGCCTTGGCATGCTGGGCCAGCATGGAAGTAGGATGAGCTGCCTTTAATAATTGCCGCACAAATTCGATCTTTTCCGGCGTGGCCGGTGGGGTAATCCCCAGCAGCTCCAGAGCGCGGCGAATGCGGTAGAGGTGCCAACGACCAGAACGGTTGTAGAGCATCAGGGCCATTACCCCGTCAGGGGCCAGGCGCGAGGCCAGGTTCTGCAAAGCCTTGACCGGATCGGCGGTGTGGTGAATTACCCCATAGGAGCTGATCATGTCGAAGCTCCCCTCCGGCCAGGTGGAGGGATCCATGAGATCGCCGTAGTGCACCGAGCAGTTGCGCAGGCCGTGGTACTTGATCCGCTTCTGGGCAATCTCTAGGGCCGGGCGACTGAGGTCGATCCCGACCACGGCGCCATAGCCGGGGTTGCTGGCGGCAATGCCGTGCACCTCCCAGCCGGTGCCACACCCGGCCACCAAAAACCTGGCCCCAGTGGGCTCTTGCAAGGTGCGGGTGCGGGCATATTGGGCCAACGTATAGCTGCCCAGGCTGGAGAAGCCCTCAAAGGGTTGGTCGTAAGGCACAGGCGGGTAGGGAAACGCCTCGTACTGGGCCTGCACTGCCTGGGTGATCTCCGCTTCGCTTGCCAAAGGCACGTCCTCCCACCTCTTCCCCCCTATCCTAAGAGTCTTTGTAGATTCTTAGACCGGTTTTGGCCGTCAAGTCGGCCCGTGTCGGTCGGCAGCAGGGCAGGGCTAGGCCGCCGTCAAACTGTGGGCAGCTCGCCGGTAGGCCTCCTCCAGCGTCTCTGCCAAGGTGGGGTGAACATGCACCAGGCGGGCCAGCTCTTGCACCGTGGCGCGGCGGGCGATGGCCTGGGCTGCCTCGTGGATGAGATCGGCGGCATGCGGCCCAAAAATGTGGGATCCCAGCAAGAGGCCCGTCTCTTTATCAAAGACCAGCTTCACCATGCCCTCAGTCTCGCCAGCAGCAATGGCCTTGGAGTTGCCGCCAAAGTAGGTGCGCACCGTGCCTACACTATAGCCCTCGGCTTTGGCCTGCGGCTCGGTTAGCCCCACAAAGCCCATCTCCGGATGGGTGAACACCGCCGCCGGGATGCTCAGGTAATCCATGTAGGCAGGGCGGCCACAGATGTTTTCCACGGCCACTCTCCCCTGGGCTGCCGCCGCGTGAGCCAACATCATTTTGCCGGTCACATCCCCAATGGCCCACAGGTGGGGCAATTCGGTGGCCATGCGGCTATCCACCGGCACAAAGCCGCGCTTGTCCGTAACAACCCCCAGCTCCGCCAGGCCCAGCCCTTCTGAGACCGGGATCCGCCCAGCGGCCACCAGGCAGCCATCCACCTGCAGCGTCTCCCCGTTGGAGAGGTGGATCGTCACCGGCTGGCCGGGGATCACCTGCTTGGCCAGCACGCCCACATAGGTCTGGATCTGGCGGGGTTTAATCAGCACCCGCTGGGCCAGGCGGGCAATGTCGGGGTCAAAGGCCGGCATCAGGGTCTCCAGCGCCTCGATGAGAATAACTTGGGATCCCAGCGCCGTGTAGACGTCGGCAAATTCCTGGCCGATGTAGCCGCTGCCGATGATGGCCAGCCGCTCCGGGATCCACTCCAACCGCACCGCCTCGTCGCTGGTAAACACGGTGCGGCCATCCACCTGGATCCCCGGCGGCACAAAGGGTCGAGAACCCGTGGCCAGGATCACATCCCGCGCCGTGTAGGTCTGGGATTCCTTCTCTTCCTGGACTTCGACCGTTTGTGGCCCCGCCAGCCTGCCCCGCCCCCGCAGGATTGTTACCCCCAGCTTCTCTAGGGAGCGGGTCATGTCGGTGCGGATCTTCTCCACCACCTGGGCAGCATGGGCAGCAATGGCTCCTCGGTCGGCCTGGACGGATCCCACTTGGATGCCCAGCTCAGGGGTGTGTTGCAGTTCCCGCAGGCGTCCGGAGGCGGCCAGGAGAGCTTTGGAGGGGATGCAGCCGCGGTTGATACAGGTGCCGCCCATTTCCGCACCTTCGACGATGGCGGTTTTGAGGCCGGATTCGACGGCATGCAGCGCCGCGCCATGGCCGCCGACGCCAGCACCGATGATGATCAAGTCAAAATCAAAGCTCATGGCGAGACTTGGATAACCGGTGCCTCATTTTCTCATCTTGTTGGCCTTCCCAGGAACCTGGCTGAGAGCATCCAAACCATGAGGTAGCATAGGGTCGCTTGCCCAGTTGACAAGAGGCTGGCGGGGTGGGAACGGGGGATGCGCATGGAACTGCAGGCGTTCATTTTTGATGTGGATGGCACGCTGGCAGATACGGAGCGGGATGGGCACCGCGTGGCTTTCAACGCCGCCTTTGCCGAGGCAGGGTTGGACTGGCACTGGTCGGTGGAGCTCTACGGCCAGCTCCTGGCCATCACCGGCGGCAAAGAGCGCATTCGCCACTTCGTCCAGACCTGCCAGCCGCCCCTGCCTGCCGGCGAAGACCTGACCAGTCTAATAGCCCGGCTGCACCAGGCCAAGACCCGCCACTACACAGCTCTGTTGGCCCAAGGAGGGATCCCTTTGCGCCCCGGCGTCAAGCGCCTCTTACAGGAAGCCAGAGCCGCCGGGATCCGCCTGGCCATCGCCACCACCACCACGCCCGAAAACGTGACGGCCCTTCTGGAGCACACCCTGCCAGAAAGCCTGAGCTGGTTTGAGGTGATCGCTGCCGGCGATATTGTCCCCGCCAAAAAGCCAGCCCCCGACATCTACTGCTACACGCTGAAACAGATGGGGCTGCGCCCCCAGGAGTGCCTAGCCTTTGAGGACTCGGAGAACGGGCTGCGCTCGGCCCAGCAGGCGGGCGTCCCGGCCGTGGTGACAGTAAACAACTATACGCGGGAGCAAGACTTTTCGGGAGCGGCTTTGGTGTTGGATCACCTAGGGGAGCCTGGGCTGCCGTTTCAGGTGTTGGCGGGAAGGGCGGGATCCCACAGCCACTTTACTCTGGAGCTGGCTCGCCAAGTCCACGCTCAAGCCCTCGCCGGACAAGAAAAGTGACCCGAGAGCCCAATCTGCAACAGCGCCTCCGGGAGCACCTGCAGCAAGTAGCTCAGCCCCGCGATCCCGACTGGTCGCCTTTGGGCCATCGGCAGGTGGAGCAGTATGTCCAAAAACAGCTTTCCGAGTGCGGCCCGGTGGAGCCCTTCCCCTTTGAGGCCAATGGCTGCCAGCACCGCAACTGGATCTTGAAATTGCCGGGATCCCAGCCTGGCCGCAGGCCCATTTTAATCGGGGCCCACTTCGACGCCGCGCCTGCTACCCCCGGCGCCGACGACAACGCCAGCGGCGTGGCGGTGTTGCTGGAGTTGGCCCGCCATTTTGCCGCCGAGCCCGCCCCTTCCCCCCTGTGGCTAGTGGCCTTCGACCTAGAAGAGCGGGGCCTGCTAGGGAGCAAAGCCTACGCCCGCTTTCTCAGACAACAGCGCCAACCCCTGCGGCTGATGCTCTCTCTGAAGATGCTGGGCTACCGGGATCCCACGCCCGGATCCCAGCGCTACCCCGCCGGCCTGGAGCGGCTCTACCCCGACCGGGGAGATTACATCGGTCTCATTGGCAACTGGCCCGCCCTGGGGGATCTGCTTAGGCTGCAGCGCGGTTTTCAGCAGGTGGGGATCCCGTGTTGCTGGCTGCCAGCCGGCCAGCGGGGTTTGTTCCTGCCGGTTACCCGCCTCAGCGACCACTCCCCCTTTTGGGATGCGGGCTACCCTGCGGCTATGGTGACCGACACCGCCTTTTTGCGCAACCCCCACTACCACAAGCTGAGCGACACCCTCGAGACCCTAGATCTTGCCTTTTTGAGTGGGGTCTGCCGCGGCTTGAGGCAGGGTCTTGGATCCCTCTAGGCCGTGAGATCCCTCGATTCCCAACTCCCCTCTCCCTCTGGGAGAGGGGCTGGGGGTGAAGGCCAGCGGCGCGGGGCGCTTGGGCAGGCCTCCTCAGTACGGAGATCGCTCCAGGAGTTTCGCGATCCCTCGACTCCCGCTTGGGCGACAGAGGGAGATAATAGGCGGCATAGGCAAAGAGGGGAAAAGTTTGCCAAAAAACCTCCCTTAGCCTTTTGGGTCAAAACTTTCACAGGAGCCTTTTTCATGAATACCTTCGCCCAAGCCCCCAAAAAGTGCGTCTCTGCCGTTTTCAAAGAAGAAGCCAAAGTCCAAGAGTGCATCCAGCGCCTGCTCAACCGCGGTATCCCCAACGACCGCATCTCCATCATTGGCCGCAACTTTCAAACGGAAGCCAAAATTAGTGGCTTTATCACTCGCAAAGATGTGGTTCTCGATGGCTTGACCAGCGGCGCCATCTACGGATCCCTGTTTGGATCGCTGCTGGGGCTCCTCACGGGGGTAGGGGTGCTGTTTATTCCCTTTTTGGGGGCGGTGGTGGCCGCCGGGCCACTAGGAGCGGCGCTGCTGGGGGCAACCGGTGGCGCTCTCTACGGGGCGCTGGGAGCGGGGCTGGGATCCGCCCTCATTGCCCTGGGCATGCCACAGGAGAAGGCCGCCATCTACCAGACGCGGGTGCAGGCGGGCGAATTCCTGTTGGTGGTGCAGGTGCCGGAGGAAAAAGCGGGCGAAATCTACTTGCTGCTGCAAAGTGCCGGCGGCGAAGAGGTGGCCACTGCCGACTTGAACTTGCCCAGCGAGCCAGAGGGATCCCTGACTCCCGAAACCATCTCCCCCGAGATCCGCGCCGATCTCTCAGAAGAAGCCCAGCAAACCTTTGTGGAAGCCTATAACCAGGCCAAGGCAGAGGGCAGCCCGGTCACCCAGGCGCTGCTCAAGGCTTGGGAAAAGGTCAAACAAGTTTTCACAAGAGACGACAAGGGGATTTTCTCCAGGCGCAAACCCTAGGGGAGTGCTCTCAGGGGCAAGGACAGAGCTAAGTGTTTCTCCCTCGCTCTGGGTTTTCCGATTGCACCTCTAGCCTGAAGGTATCCTAAAAGCCTTAACCTGATTTCGTAGGGGTGAGCTTATGGCTGCGAGCGATTTCAAGGACTACTACCAGATCCTGGGCGTCAGCCGAGATGCCTCTTTAGAGGAGATCAAGCGCGCCTATCGCAAGCTGGCTCGCCAGTATCACCCCGACGTCAACCCCGGCAACAAGGCGGCCGAGGAGCGCTTCAAGCAGATCAACGAAGCCTACGAGGTGCTCTCGGATCCCGACAAGCGGCGGCGCTACGACCAGTTTGGCCAGTACTGGCAACGGGTGGGCAGCGGCGCGGCGGCGGGGCCGGGCATGGAGGGATTTGCCCAGTACGCCAGCTTCGAGGACTTCATCAACGAGCTGCTGGGCCGCATGGGATCCCGCCGCGGCGGCTTCCAGGGCTTCACCACGGGGTTTGGGCCGTTTGTCTCGGTGGATCTGCCAGGGCAAGACGTAGAAGCCACGCTGGGCCTCACCTGGGCAGAGGCCTTCCACGGCACCCAAAAGCGGCTGAGCGTGGATGGCGAAACCCTCACCATCCGCATTCCTCCCGGCGCCAAACCGGGCAGCCGCATCCGCGTCAAGGGTAAAGGCCAATATAGCCCCTTTGGCGGGCCGAGGGGGGATCTCTACCTCACCCTGGAGCTGCCCCCGCACCCCTTCTTCCGCTTCGACGGCGACAACCTGCTCTGCGAGCTGCCCATCACCCCTGACGAGGCGGTTTTGGGCGGCACAGCGGAAGTCCCCACCCCCACCGGTCGGGTGCAACTGAAGATCCCTGCCGGGGTAGACAGCGGCCAAACCCTGCGGCTGCGCGGCCAGGGCTGGCGGGATCCCCAAGGGCAGCGGGGCGACCTGCTGGTGCGGCTGAAGGTTGTCACGCCCAAATCCCTCTCCCCTACTGAGCGGGATCTCTACGAGAAGCTGCGGCAAAATCGGAGCTGGGATCCCCGCGCCTACTTGCAGGAGGTGAGGCTATGAGCTTGGCCATTGTGCGGGTAGAAGAACGGCTCTACACCTTTGAGCAGGCCAGTGAAGTAGCCGGGATCCCGACCCACCTGCTGGAGTGGCTGCTGTTGCAGGGGCTGGTGGAAGCGCAAAGCAGCTACCTCACCCCCCAACAACTGCGGCGCCTGCTGCAGATGATCCGCCTGCATCGGGACTTGGGCCTCAACTGGGTTGGGGCGGCCATGGTTTTGGATATGGCCCAGGAAATTGCCCGCCTCAGGGCGCAGCTACACTACTACCGCGGAGGCTAAGCAGCCCAAGCCTCCATCTCCCTTAAATCCCGCAAGTCAGGAGAACTTCTCTATGGAACAAGTCGTCCGACGCAGCCAAGTGGTGGGCCTGCTGGCCCTGGATAGCAGCACTGCCACGGCCCTGGGCACTGTCGAAGAAATCTGGGTCGATGGACAAGGGCGGGTCTGCTACTTCACCAGCCAGCAGGGCTACACCCCCCTGGAGCAAATCTCTCTCATCGGGCCGGACGCGCTGCTGACCTACTCCACCGTCTTCGCCACTCCGGCAACGCCGCTTAGCTCCCTCTACCGGCGAACCGTGCGTATTGGGGATCAGCCGGTGGGCTGGATCGAGGATTTTCTCTTCGATTGGGAAACCGGAACGATTGCCGCCTACATCCTGGGGGGCAGCATCGCCGAGCCCTGGGGAGGGCGCGCCGTCCTGTTGCCGGAGGATGTAGAGGCCATCGACGTAGATGCCGTGGTGGTCAAGGAAGATGCGCCGCAGCGCCTCAAATCAGAAACTGAGGGCCTAAAGAACTTTTGGAGCGAAAAGTCTCGCCAAGTCAAGCAGCTCATCCAGCGCATGGGGGATCGCCTCAAATCCCTGGTCGGCCCCCAGGATCCGCCGGAGGTGGTGCGCGTCAAGGTCAAGCAAGTGCGGGACGAGCTGGCCAAAGGGGGCAAGTTCGACCTCTCCCTGCTCGATGAGGCGGCAGAGTTTTTGCAGCAAAAATGGACAACCTGGCAGCAGCGCCTTAGCCGCGCCGCCCAGCGCATGCAAGCTGCCCTCCAGGCCGCCTGGGAAAAGCTGACCGAATGATGCTCCAACTCCCCTCTCCCAAAGGGAGAGGGGATGGGGGTGAGGGAATAGCCCTAGCTGACAGAGGGCAGGTTTTTCCGCTAGGATTAAGAATCGCTGTCAATGCTCGGATCAGGTTGCAAGACCCCTAGGGGCACCTGTACGGCAAGGAAAAGGCATGACCTACGCAATTGTGGAAACCAGTGGCAAGCAGCTTTGGGTAGAGCCAGGGCGCTTTTACGACGTCGATCGCCTGCCCGGCACAGAGGAAAACAGCCCCTTGGCCCTGTCCCAGGTGTTGTTAATCAACCACGAGGGACAGGTGACGCTAGGGCATCCGTATGTTCCCGAGGCAGTGGTCAGGGCACGGGTCTTGCAGCACCGCCGCGGCAACAAAATCATCGTCTACAAGATGAGGCCGAAGAAGGGAACCCGCAAAAAGAGAGGACACCGGCAGCCGCTCACCCGCGTGCTGATCGAGTCCATCGAACTCAACGGCACAACCCTGGCCACGGCCCAGTCTGCTCCGCCATCCACTTCTGAGGCGACCACTGACACCACAGGGATCCCAGCGGCGGAGGAATAGATCCTAAACTCAGGATCCCAACTTATCTTTGGCGACGACACAGTTGCAGAGGAGGCGTTATGGCTCACAAGAAAGGAACCGGCAGTACCCGCAACGGTCGCGACTCCAATGCCAAGCGGCTGGGGGTGAAGTGCTTTGGCGGCGAGCTGGTGCACCCTGGCTACATTTTGGTGAGACAGCGGGGCACCAAGTTTCATCCAGGGGTGAACGTGCGCCGCGGCGGCGACGACACCTTGTTTGCGGTGGCCACCGGCATTGTTACCTTTGAGCGCTACGGCAAGTGGCGGAAAAAGGTGAGCGTCTACCCGGTTGAGGCGGCTGCCCAATAGGCAGTGAGCTTCCCGTTCTGGCTGGGCAACTGGGCAAGACAGCTCAACTGGTTCCATTCCTCAGCCTGCAGCTGGGCAAAGGGGGGATCCTGGCTTGGCCCAATCCCAATCCTGTGTGGAGCGCCTGTGAGATCCAGGGCTGTGCGGGTGTACTTGTTTCGGGGAGTGGGGTTGCTCCACCTTATCGCTGGGGTGGCGTACCTCTACTGGCGCATCAGCGAGGGGCTGACCGGTCTGGGATCCCTTCTGTTTTGGGGGGCAGAGCTGTACGTTTGGCTGGCGGCGGTGGGCTTTATCCTCAGCCGCTATCCCCAGGTGCCGCAGGAGGGGGTGCCCGCGCCCGAGGTGCTGCGGCGGGCGTTTTTTCAACTGCCGCGGGTGGACGTGCTGGTGCTGCGCCAGCGGGATTCCGTGGAAGCGACCCGGCAGACGGTGCTCTCGGCCCTGCGCCTGGATTACCCCTGGGAGCGGCTGTTTGTCCATATTGTGGATCGGGTGGAAGATGCGGAGATGGCTAAAGTGGCGCGGGCCATCCCCTGCGAGTACTGGTCTTGCCCAAGCCCCACGACCGATCCCCTAGCCTACATGCTGGGATCCGGCCAGCTCCAGGGAGAATATCTGCTCCTGCTGCATCCCGGCCATTTTGTCGAGCCGGATTTTTTGTGGCAGACGTTGCCCCTGTTTTACGACTTTCCGGAGCGGGCCCCGATTGCCAATGCCACCGGCTTTGTGCAGGCAACGCTGCGCACCCTGGGCCAGCCCAGGGCGGTTCACCCGCTGCAGCAGCTTTTGGCGGTGGGATCCCAGGGCTACCAGGCGGCGCCGCTGCTGGGATCTGGCTGTCTCATTCGGCGGGCAGCTTTGGAGGGGATCCCGCAAATCGACATTCGCCGCCCTGTGCAGTTGGGGTGTCAGATGCACTGCCGCGGCTGGCAGTCCCACCTAGTGCGCCCAGCCCAGGTCACTGGCATTTTGTTGCCGTTGCGCAACCGCCGCGTCGCTCTGCTGGCGGTGTTTTCTGCCCTGCGGGAAAACCCCTTCTGGAGCAAGCCCACCACGCAGCAGCAGCGCTTTCAGTACCTGTGGCTGGCCCTCTGGGCTGCGGGCGGGGTGGCGGAGCTGGCCTATTTGGCGGTGCCCATCCTCTTTCTCTGCACAGGCTGGATGCCGGTGCCGGCCTTTGATAGAGTCTTCTTTGCCTGGTTTCTTCCCTACGCCCTGCTGGGGCGCCTCACCTGGCTGTTGGCTTTTCCCCCGTCGCTGTGGGGAGCGGCGTGGCAGTCGGAGCGGCAGACGGGCAGCCAGTTTTTCCAGTCCATCCAGGCGCTGGTGCAGGCGGTGCGGGGGGTGCCCCCCTACCCCGAACAGCCGTCCCAGCTTGCCCTCGGCCCGCAGGCGCTGGCTATTGTGCTGACGTTGTTGGCCATGGGGGTGGGATCCCTGCGCTTTGCCGGCAACTGGGATCCAACCTGGCCAGAGCTGCTGTTTGGCCTAGTCTGGGCCTTCTACAACCTGATGGTTCTAACGGTGCGCCCGGACGATCACGATTTTGCCGGCTTTGCCTTGCGTAGCCACAACCCGGCAGCGGAAGAAACAACAGATGCGCTCTCCAACTCCTAGGGCTGCCAAGCCAGGCACACGGCAAAGCCAAATCCCCCTATTATTCCGCTGTTGCATGGAGAGCATAGAGAAAATGGCCGGCTGCCCCGGCGGAAGTGGTCAACAGCTATGCTGGAAGAAGGATAGGATAGCTAGATCGGCAGAGGTTGCCCCTGCCTTTCCGGGAGGTGTACGGAGGGGGAGGGGCGATCCCTGGCCGAGCCGCCCTTGTGGTTTGCAGGATTGAGCGTGGTCTTCTAGCTTAAAAACAACACATCTGTGGAGTCAGAAAGACCCCCCCTTCGACTGTTTCCCCTGGGCACGGATCCCCGCCGGCAGGGCTGTGCCTACTGGCTGGAGATGGGATCCCACCGCTTGCTCCTCGATTGCGGTTTGCCTGCTTCCTCCCTCTTCAAGGCCCTGCCAGGGATCCCGGATGCGGTGATCTGCAGCCATGCTCACTTTGACCACCTGCAGGGGCTGCCCGCCTTTTATCGTCGCTACCCGCAGGTGCCTATCTATGCCACTCCCCTGACCGCCCACTTGGCGGGCGGCCTGTGGGAGCGGGGCGTTTGGCCGGGCTACGACCGGGAAATTCGCTTTCCTCCCTTTCGGGCACTGCCCTTTGGCCAGGCACGAGAGATCCTGCCCCATCTGATGCTCACCTTTTTCACAGCCGGGCACCTGCCGGGAGCAGCGGCAACCCTGCTGCAAAATACCCAGACCACTCCGGCCCAAACCTGCGTCTACACCGGCGACTGTTCCCTGGCCTCAACCCGCTTTGCCCCCGGCTTGGATCTCACCGCTTTGCGCCATTGGCAGCCGGACGTGCTGCTCATCGAAGCCTCGCTGGGATCCACTCGCCATCCGCCCCGTCGCCATCTGGAAAACCGCCTGCTGGAGCGTCTGATCAGCGCCTTGGCAGCAGGGCAGACGGTGCTGTTTCCGCTGCCGGTGTTGGGGCTGGGGCAGGAGCTGCTCTTCCTCCTCAAAGCCCACCACCGCTTTACCCAGGCTTCCCAAGAGCTGACCGTGTGGGTGGCGCCGGGGCTGGCGGCAGGCTGCAACCTCTACGAACGCTTGCTCCCCTACCTGCCGGAGCCGGTGCGCAATTTCGCCACCTATCAGCCCTTGTTCTGGGAAGACCGCCTGCAGCCGCGGGTGCAGCCCCTCACGGAGGCGGATCCCCTGCCCCAGGGCCTGTTGCTGTGCGATGCCGATGCCGGGCCTGAAGCCTGGGATCCCATCTGGTCGCGCTTGCTGGCCCAGCCGCAGCGCTCCTGCCTGCTGCTGCGGCTGCCGGAAGTGGAGCTGGCCACCCCCTTTGACCAATGGCCAGCGCCGCTGCGCTCCCGCATCGGAGTGGAGTGGCTGGCTTGGCACAGCCACAACGACGTTGGGCATCTGACCCAGATCGTCCACACCTTTCGCCCCCAACATGTGGTCTTGGTGCACGCCAGCCCCCAGCAGGCGCAGGATCTGGCGGATCTGCCGGAGCTGTGCAACCGTTACCATGTCCACTGCCCCCAACCCGGCCATTGGTTGGAGCTGCCCGACGGCCGCCTGCAAACCCAAGTCAAGCCGTCAGAATTTCCCAGGGATCCCGCCTTGCGCTACGAGGGGGAGGTGGAAGAGATCTGGCAGGAGCAGGGCTCGCCCCGCGCCTTGGCCGGCGTACAGGTACGGCTGCCCCCTCAGATTGCCCAGGATCCCCGCTGGGCCGCCTGGGCTGAGACTGGCTTGGTGGAGGCCCGCTGGCAGGGATCCGAACTGGTGTTGCGCGGCCTTTCGCCGCGGGAGCTGATCCGCCCGGCAGGGGCCGCCCCCGCACCAGCAGGAATCGTGCCGCGTCCAAAACAGCCTTCTGCCTCCACCGATAACGGTGGCAGAAAGTGCCAGAACTGCCGCTTTGCCCGCCAGATCTTAACCTCACAAGCCCAAGCCTTTCGCTGCGACCAAGAGCGCTCCCCCCTCTACCGCCTCCGGGTGGATCCGCAAGGAAGCTGTCCCTACCATCAGCCGCTGGAAATCCGCTCTTCCGGTTAGTCAGCCCCCGAAGCCCCAGCAGCCCAAAGGCTAGAATGGGGCCAGTCGCGGTACCCACCATGCTTGAGCAACAACCCTGGGCAGATCGTCGCCAGGGGCTGGTCGGATCCCTGGAGCGCCCTACCACACCCCACCTGCCCGTGGTGCAAATGGTCGGGGTGAACAAAGTCTACCCACTGCCGGAAGGCAGCTTTCAGGCCCTCTACGATATCGACTTGGCGATCGAGGCAGGGGAGTATTGCGCCATCATGGGGCCCTCTGGCTCCGGCAAGTCCACCCTGATGAACCTCATGGGCTGCCTGGATCGGCCCAGCTCAGGGCGCTACTGGCTGGACGGCGTGGAAGTCTCTACTCTGACGGATCGGGAGCTGGCCCGGATTCGCAACCAAAAGATTGGCTTTGTCTTCCAGCAGTTTCACCTCCTGCCCCTCTTGACGGCTCTGGAGAACGTGATGCTGCCCCTGGCCTACGCCGGGATCCCGGAGCCAGAGCAACGCCGGCGGGCCAAGCAAGCTTTAGAACAAGTGGGCTTGGGGAGCAAGCTGCACCAGCGCCCGGCTCAACTCTCCGGCGGCCAGCAGCAGCGGGTGGCCATCGCCCGTGCCATCGTCAACCGGCCACAACTGTTGTTGGCTGACGAGCCTACAGGAGCCCTGGACAGCCGCACCGGCCAGGAAGTGCTCAACCTCTTTGCCGAGCTGCACCGCCAGGGCATTACCCTTGTCGTGGTTACCCATGACCTGGAAGTGGCCCAGGCCGCCCAGCGCATCATCCGCGTTGCCGATGGGCATTTGCTGGTCTAGGCTGCGATCCAACGGGGGCCTATCGGGAACGAGCCGGCTTGCGCTAGCCTAAACGCAACTGAGCGCTCGGCCAGTGAGGATCGGCCCATGAAATTGATCGAAGATATCATCCGATTTTTGGAGACCCGCCTAGAGGAATTCCTCAAAGCCCACCCAGAGATCGAGTTGCAAGCCCTCGACGAGCAGTTGCGCCAGCAGGAAGAAGAAACTCGACGGCTGCGTCAGGAAAGCTTGGCCCAGAAGCAAGCCCTGAGCGAAGCTCTCGCCAAGCTGGGCGAGGAGATCAAGACCTGGCACTTTCGCATCGAAAAAGCTGAGCGGGCCAACCGCCCCGACCTGGCCGAAGGGGCGCGTCGACGGGAAGCCGAGCTTTTGGAGAAAGGAAGCCGGTTGTTCAACCAAGGGAAGGCTCTGGAGGAGAAAATCCAGCAACTGGAAGCTCTGCTGCCGCAAATTGCCCGGCGCCGCCAAGAGGTGAAAACCAAGCTGCAAGAAGTCAAGGCCGCCCAAGCCAAAACTGCCGCCGAGCCGGCTTGGGGCTTCAGCCCCTGGGGAAAACCGTTTGAGGAAGATAAGTTGGAGGAGGAATTTCGCCGGCTGGAGATGCGGCTAGAGGTAGAGAAGGAATTGCATGACATGAAGAAAAAGGTGGGGGAACAGCAGCGGCGGTAGCAGCCTGGCCTGTGTCTAAAAAAACTCTGTTAACCTCGAATCCAGTTGCAACAGCCGAACCAAAATCAAGCTGGGTGGAACCTACGATTTGCGCTCTCGGTCTCAAGAGCCGGAGCGAAATCGTTTCGGCAACTTTCTCGGCCACCGAACGAGAAGGAAAGCCCCTCTTCTCCACCAAGAGTGGTACGCTATTGGGCATGAATGAGCTCTATCTAAATCACCCTACATTTGGTTTGCTCTACGGCCTGTGTCAGGTTAACGAAGGGGAGGCCATCTTCACCACCCTTTATGCCCAACGGCTGTTTTTTCGGGTCTACTTCAAGCCCCCCGCTGACGACGACCCCTCTGCTGTGGAAGAATTGGTCTTTGACCCGATTAGCCGCAACGAAGCCCGCCAGGTCATCGAAGAACAAATGCGCCTGTTGCGCCGCGCCAATCGCAAAGACGAGCTGGAGCACCTGCAGTTGGTTTACAAACGCACTTTCTCTTGACCTAAAATTGCGACAAAAAGCGCAGGTCGCTGCTGTAGAACAGGCGGATATCTTGAATGCCATGTAAGAGCATGGCCACCCGCTCAACGCCGATCCCTGCCGCAAAGCCGGTGTAGCGCTCCGGGTCATAGCCGACCGCCTGAAATACATTGGGATCCACCATGCCGCAGCCAAAAATTTCCAGCCACTTGGAGCCAAAACGCACATCCATCTCGGCAGAAGGCTCCGTGAACGGAAAATAGCTGGGCCGGAAGCGGGTTTCTCGCTGGCCCAACAGGCGAGTGACAAACTCCTTGAGGGTGCCCTTCAGGTCGCAAAAGGTGAGGTTCTGGCCCACCGCCAAGATTTCCATTTGGTGAAACACAGCCGAGTGGGTGGCATCGACACTGTCGCGGCGCATCACTCGCCCGGCATGCACAATGCGCAGGGGCGGCTGGTGTTGCTCCATATAACGCACCTGCACCGAAGAGGTTTGGGTGCGCATCAGATAGCCCTTTTCCAAATAGAGGGTATCCTGCATGTCCCGCGCCGGGTGGTCGGCGGGGGTGTTGAGGGCCTCGAAGTTGTAGTACTCTGTCTCGATCTCCGGGCCGTGGACCACCGTGTAGCCCATCCCCACAAAGATATCGAGCATGCGGTCGATGGTGGCCTGCAAAGGGTGAATCCGCCCTAGAGGCCGGCGCGGCCCCGGCATAGTGACGTCCAGCCGCTCCGCCTCCAGGCGAGCCTGGAGCTGAGCTTCGGCCAGGGCCCGTTTGCGCTCATCCAGCCTAGATTGCAGGGCCTCTTTGAAGGTGTTGGCCAAAGCGCCAATGGCAGGCCGTTCTTCCGGGGGCAGCTTCCCCATGCCCCCCAAGATCTTGGAGAGCTTCCCCTTCTTGCCCAGATAGTCGATGCGGATCTGCTCCAAGGCGTCCAGATCGGCGGCCTGCGCCACCTGGGCAAGCGCCTCACCTTGGAGGGTGAGAAGCTGTTGGCGAAGCGTGTCTCGTTCGTCTTGCATGGGGAAAGTTCATTCGCACATTCGCGTCAGCGTTGCCGAGCAGCCGGCAGACAAGGATCCCTATTGGACATGTAGCGGGCCGCAGTTGCTTTCTCCCAAAGTATCATCTTTCACCGACGGCGCCGAGATTGGCAAGGGATTCTCTTCCCACCTACTGCAGCAGCTCCGCCTGCCAATCGACAACCTTGCGAAAGCGAAAAGGGCCGGCCACAGCTCCCCACACCTGGCGGTGGGTAACCGGATCCATGCCGCGATCGTGGCTGCAAAACTCGTTCTCGCTCAGGTGCAAGGTGGTCTGCAAATAGGTGGTTTGACCGTTGCGCACCACGCAACAGCGGCAACCCGGCTCCGTCACGCCGACAAAAAGGGATCCCTGCCTCTTCACCTGCACATCACACCCCGGCAGGTAGGCCAGATCGGCAGCGCTCAGTTGGCTGAGTTGCTCCGCCCTCCCCCGAGCACACCCCCGCCACCGCTGCGGCTGCAGAGGACGGTAGTTGCGGATCACGATCCCGTCCCCCACTTGAGTGAGTTCCACCACTGCCTGACGATAGGGCTCCTCCAAATGGCCGCTGTAAGCCTGCTCCACATAAAAGCCGATTCCCCCCAGCACAGCAGTTGGCAAGGGGCGATAGGCCACCCGGATCGAGGCAAAAAAAGGTGGGTTCTCCCAGGCTTGCTCTTGGTTGCTGAAGTCTCCCGCCAGCCAACGTGCCATCTGCAACAGCTCAGGGGAAGAGGTGGACTCCAACCAGTTCGACATAACCACGCATCCAGAAATACCGTAGGGACTTATACCGAAAATCCCAGGCGGTCGATGAAAACCTGCTCAGATTTTCCCCTAACCTCTGCTCTGCCGAGGAGGTTCCACAAATGTTAAATTATGTATCCTTTATGAGAAGGTTTGCGTGGATACTGAAGCGGGCTTGCCTCTTGGCCGAAAGCCACAATCACGGTTTATATTTTTCTTCATGTCGTAAAGCTGTGTAAAGTAACATTTTTTTCTGTAAAAACTAAGGCCCTGAAGGATGGAGAGAAGAGGGCGGGATTGCCCGTCTGGATGAGGATCCAAGACTTTTTGCGGCAAGTAAAGTCCCTTTACATTTTTTGATTCAATCGCTCCCTGTCCTCGCGATAGAAAAAGACTGGAAACAAGGCGAGCCAGATTTTCCTCATCTGTCCAGTTCAGGTTGTCGGCAGTGGAGGATCTTTAAGAAGCGGGATCCGTTGACATGTGTCGGCAAGCGGCTTCGCCTGCGAGGCCGTTTGACTGGAGGTGGGTCGAGGATTAGCTTGCCCATCTTGTTTCTACGGGCTTTGATCCCGTGGGCAGGTCTGTTGGGACAAGGAGCTGTGCCAACGGTGCCGGTCGGCATCAGGGATCGGGGCATTGCTGCATTCCTGGCTGGCGGGAGCTTCCACTTCCGCGGCAGGGAGTGACGATTCATAACCTCTTTTGCTTTCGCTAGGAGATTTAAAGCCATGAACGATGTATTTGGCAAAGTTGTTGCGCAAGCTGATTCCAAAGGCGCTTTCTTGGGAGAAAACGAGTTTGCGGCTCTGCAGCAGGTGATTGCCGAGGGGAACAAGCGCTTGGACGCCGTGAACCGCCTCACCAGCAACGCTTCTAAAATTGTGACCGATGCCATCCGTCAGTTGTTTGCCGAGGAGCCCAATTTGAACGCTCCCGGCGGCCCTGCTTATCCCAGCCGCAACGTGGCCGCCTGTATGCGGGATATGGATATCATCCTCCGCTACATCACCTATGCGGTGGCAGCCGCTGACCCCAGCGTGCTGGACGAGCGCTGCTTGAACGGCTTGCGGGAAACCTATCAGGCGCTGGGCACCCCTGGCAGCTCTGTGGCCAACGGCATTCAAAAAATGAAAAAAGCTGCGGTGGCGGTGGTGAGCGATCCCAACGGCATCACCCGGGGTGATTGCAGCGCTTTGATCGCCGAAATCGAGTCCTACTTCGATCGCGCCGCTGCTGCCGTGGTCTGATAGGGCCGGAATCTCCATCGCTTTGCCTGGAACAGTCGGATCCTAGGGTGAAGGCCGCCGTGGAGTTCAACTCGGGTTGGCCTGGGATCCCTGAGAAGACAACCTTTTTTGCAGTCATTTTGCAGTTAAGCCGCTTTTGCAGTGTTGGATTTTTGCGTTGAGCTTAAGTAAAGGAGCGTTTTGAATCATGCAAACCCCTATTGTCGATGCCATTGCTACCGCGGATAGCCAGGGGCGCTATCTGAGCAACAGCGAGTTGCAGGCCATCAACGGCCGTTTTCAGCGGGCTGCCGCCAGCATGGAAGCTGCCCGTGTCCTGAGCAGCCGTGCCGAAGAGCTGGTGCGCGGCGCCACCGAGGCCGTCTATGCCAAGTTCCCCTATACCACTCAGCCTGGGGGACAATGCCACACCCAAGCGGGCAAAGACAAGTGCGCCCGCGACGTGCGCCACTACCTGCGCTACATCACCTACTGCTTGGTAGCCGGTGGCACCGGCCCGTTGGACGAGTATCAGTTGGCCGGGATCCGCGAGATCAACGCCGCTTTTGAACTCTCCCCCAGTTGGTTTATCGAAGCGCTACGCTACATCAAAGCCAACCATGGCCTGACGGGGCAAGCGGCCACCGAAGCCAACACCTACATCGACTACGCCATCAACGCGCTCAGCTAGGTTCTGCAGCTTGGGATCCCCCAAAAAGGTGGCCAGCCCGGCGCTTGAGGGGGATAGCGAAGAAAGGTTGTCGAGGGCAACGGTGGCGAGAAAGGGATCCCTTTGGCCGGTTGGGTCTGAGGATCTCTCCCCCAGAGGGAAAAGCGCCGCTGTTGCTCTCGCTTCAACCCCATATTTGTGCTGCTGAGGGTTGTTGAGTTGAGAAGTGAACCCAAGCAGCCTTTTCAAGCTTTTTTCAAAGTTAATCCAGCCAGTTTCATCATGAGGAATTAACATGAGTGGAATCACAGCGGCAAGCCGAATGGGGATCCGGGGCATTACAGAGACGACTCCCTTAGAATTGCGCCCTAATGCCAGCCAGGATCAGCTCAATGCGATCCTGCGGGCCATCTATCGCCAGGTGCTGGGCAACGATCACCTGTTTGGCGCAGACAGGAAGGAGCTGGCCAGTGCGGAATCGCTGCTACGGCGGGGCAGCCTGACGGTGCGGGAGTTTGTGCGCTTAATCGCCAAGTCCGAAGCCTACAAGAGGCGGTTTTTGTACCCTAACTCCCAGACCCGCGCCATCGAGCTCAACTTCAAGCACCTGCTGGGGCGAGCTCCCACCAGCCCTAAGGATATTGCCCGACACCTGGACATCTACCACGCTGGGGGCCACAGCGCGGAGATCGATTCCTACATCGACAGCCCAGAATACCTGGAAGCCTTTGGCGACAACATCGTCCCCTATCCGCGCGGGTTTGAATATCGCAAGGCCCATACCACCCGCGACTTCACCAACCTTTTTGCCCTCTACGGGGGCTACGCCAACAACGACCGTTCCCAGGGGCGCAGGCCGCGCTTGATGGTACCCCTCGCCACCGGCTTTACCCCGGCCATCCGCCGCATCGGGGTGCGGGGGCTGCTGCCCCCCAGCCCCATTACCAAACACTTGGGGCCGCCAACGGGCCAGTCCGATCGCATGTTCTGCATTGAGGTGACGCGGCTGCTTAACCCGCCCTCGGCCCTGGCCACCTCCAGCCGGGTGCGCAAATCCAACCAGCAGATCTTTGTCTCTGCCGATCAGCTCTCGGCGACGATGCAGCGGCTGCTCAAGTCGGGCGCCAAGATCGTCAGCGTCCGCAGCGCTTGAGGCCTCTGCAGGCGCTCTGGCCTGTTGATGCTATGACCACGGCTGTTCCTTCAGATCTCCCTCCGGCCGCCGACCTCACCCCCGCTGGCCAGATCGCCAAGCTGCGCCATGGGGATCCGGGGGAACGTTACTACGCGGCTTGGTGGCTGGGGCGCATGCGCATCCCCGAAGGGATCCCGGCCCTGATCGAAGCCTTGGCCGATGAGACAGATCGCACCACGCAGGGGGGATATCCGCTGCGGCGCAACGCCGCCCGTGCCCTGGGCAAGGTGGCCTCCCCTGCTGGGATCCCGGCTCTGAAAGAGGCTTTACGCTGCTCCGATGGCCAAGTGGTGGCAGCAGCAGCCCAGGCGCTGGTGGAGATCGCCCTAGCCAATAATCTGGATCGGGATCCCAGGCAAGCCGAAGAGCTGGGAGTGGCGTTGCTCGAAGGGCTGCGCTGGGTGGAGCAGGGTCTGCAGACAGAAGCGCCTGCCGCCTTGGAGGCTTTGATCGAGGCGCTTGGACAGTTGCAGGTGGCTGCCGCCCTGGGGCAGATCCGCCCTTACCTAGAGCACCCCTCAATTCGCCTCCAATGCGCGGCAGCGCGGGCCTGTTACCGGCTGACAGGGGATCCCACTTTTGTCCAACCGCTACTGTCGGTGTTGAGCCACCCCAACATCCATCTGCGGCGGGCTGCCCTGCTGGATCTGGGGGCCAGCGGCTATCTGCCGGCGGCCCAAGCCATGGCAGCGGCAGCGGTGGAGGCCAATATCAAGCTGCTCGCCCTCAAGCAGTTGGTGGAGCTGAACCTCAGACGGGGAAAAGAGGCCGGCACCGACCTGCACCAGGTGCTACGGCTAATCGACGAGCTGCTCTAATTCTCTGGATAGGGAGACGACCTCGACCCAAAGTTGACACCCAACTGCTTATTTTGTTAATTTCGATACAGAATAAAATTGGGTTTTACCCTCTGAGCTGCGCCGAGGAAGCCGAAGCTGTTGTCTAACGGCTCTCAACAAGCTGGCTCAGGGGCGTCGCTTTCTTCCTCAGCTCTTTAAAGATCGCCGCAGTCTATTTGGGGGAGTCTTCCTATGCAACTGACCTACCGGGGCATTGCCCACGACTTTGTCCCTTCTGCCCCCGCAACCTGCCAGCGGCAGGAGGTGCCAACGCGCTACCGGGGCCTGGCGTGGAGCTGGCCAGCCCAATCGGCGGTTGTGTCGCTGCCACAGTTTTCTGCCTTGAGGTATCGAGGCCTTGTCCTCAATCCGGCGGCGAAGGCAGCGAGCAGGGTGCCGGCGGCTATTTCCCCGCGCAAGGACTTTATAACCTTGGTCGAAGAAACCCATCGGCAAAACCTGCTGCGGCGACTACAAGAGCGCATTCGCGCTGCCCAGGCCCGCGGCGACGAGCATCTGTTGCGGCAACTGGAGCAGGAGCGACAACTGCTGGCCTGAGCTCTGCCTTGCCCTCCCTCCAGAGGTCGGGAGAATCCGGGATAATGGTGCTGCCCTATGCCGAAGCGAGGGGGGTAGCGGCTGTGAGCCTGTGGGTGAATCCTGGGAAGATTAGGGCATCCCGACAGTTGCCCATTGCCAAGGCGGCGGTGGGGAGCTAGGGGTATGAAAGAGTCTGCCCCGCGAATCCCATCCGCCGCGTCTTCTCCACCCCGTTCCTTGCTCTCGGTAGCAGGGCTGGTGGCAGGGGCCACGCTGCTCAGCAAGGGCATGGGGTTTATCCGTCAGGCCCTAATCGCGGCAGTCTACGGCTCGGGGACAGAGTACAGCGCCTTTAGCATAGCCTATGTCCTGCCTGGCTTTTTGTTGATCTTGCTGGGCGGGATCAACGGCCCCTTTCACAGCGCCATCGTCAGCGTGCTCAAAAAGCAGCAGCCGGGAAGAGAGGATCCGGCCCGTTGGCTAGAGTCCATTTCTACCTTGGTGGGCTGCCTGCTCTTAGCGGTGACGTTGGGCCTCTGGTGGGGAGCCGACTGGGTGGTGCGCCTGAGCGCACCAGGGGCCAGCCCCGAAGTGCATGCTCTTGCCGCCGAGCAGTTGCGGATCATGGCGCCGCTGGCCTTGCTCTCGGGCTGGATTGGCATTGGCTTTGGGGCGCTGAATGCGGCCGAGCACTACCTCTTGCCCGCCCTTAGCCCGTTGATCTCCAGCTTGTCAGTCATTGGGATCCTGCTCGCGTTGGGATGGACGGGGATCCCGACGTTGCTGGCCTGGGGGGTGCTCATCGGGGCCATCGCCCAGTGGTTGGCGCAGGTGCCGCTGCAGCAGCGGCTGGGGCTGGGGCGGCTGCGGCTGCGCTTTGAGTGGGGATCCCCGCCGGTGCGGGCGGTGGGCCTGCTGCTGTTGCCGGCGGTGATCTCCTCCGGCATGATCCACATCAATGTCTATGTGGATCTCTTTTTTGCCTCCTTCGTGCCCGGGGATCGCACCATCGGCAACTTGGGCTATGCCCAGCTTTTGGTGCAAACCCCCCTGGGGATCCTCTCCAACATGGTGCTGGTGCCCCTGATGCCTCTCTACGCCCAGCTGGCGGGGGATGGATCCCGCTGGCCGGAGCTGCGCCAGCGTATCCGCCAAGGGCTGATGGTGACGGCCATCCTCACCCTGCCCCTGGCGATGGTGTTGGTGGCCCTGGCCGAACCTATCGTTCAAGTAGCCTACCAGCGCGGTCGCTTTACGCCGGAGGTGACCCAGGAGGTGGCGGCCCTGCTGATGGCTTATGGGCTGGGGATGACCTGTTACCTGCTGCGGGATGTGCTGGTGCGTATCTTCTACGCCCTGGAGGATGGGGCTACGCCCCTGCACATCAGCGGCCTGGCCATCGGCCTCAACGCCCTGCTGGACTTCCTGTTTTTGCCAACCTTTGGAGCACCGGGCATTGCCTTGGCCACGGCAGGCGTTAACCTGATGGCTCTGATTGGGCTGGGGATCCGCCTCCACCAGCGCTTGCCGGAGATCCCCTGGCAGGAGATGGGGCAGGCCCTGCTGCCGTTGCTGGGGATCACCGCCTTGGCCGGGGGCCTCAGCCATTGGCTGTGGACGCAACTGCGCTCCCACGAGATTCTCGGCTCTTCTCTAATCACCGCCGCCCTCTGGGCCGGTCTGGCCGCCGGCATCGGTCTCAGCTTGTTTGCGGCAGGGGCCCTGTATCTGCGGATCCCGGAAGTGAACTGGCTGGCAGCCCAGATCCAGACGCGCCTGAGCAAGATTGCCAGCCAGCGATCTCCATCCAGATCCTAGGCAGGCCCGACTAGCTGATGGCTTCGAGGTAGTCTCGCACTCGGTTGCGCCGCTTCGGCTGCCGCAGCTTTTGCAGGGCTTTGGCCTCGATTTGCCGTACCCGCTCCCGCGACAGATCCAAGGCGCGGCCAATTTCCGCCAGCGAGTAGGTGCGCCCATCCCCCAACCCAAAGCGCATGCGGATCACATCCCGCTCGCGGCTGGTGAGATCTGCCAGCAACTGCTGTAGATCGCGATGCAGGGCCTCCCGCATCATCGTCTCTTCGGGGGAGATGTCGTCGGTTTCCAGCAGATCCCCCAGCTCAGTGTCCTTGTCTTTGCCCACCTTGGTTTCCAGAGAAACCGAGCGCGGCACCCGCACCAGCAGCTCCCTGACCTGGGGCACCGTCATCTCCAGCTCGGAAGCAATATCCTCAATGGTGGGGGTACGGCCTTTCTCCTGGGAAAGCTTGCGCTGGGCTTTTTTGATCTTGTTCAGCTTCTCGGTGATGTGAACGGGCAAGCGGATAGTGCGGCTCTGGGTGGCGATGGCGCGGGTGATGCCCTGCCGGATCCACCAGTAGGCGTAGGTGCTGAAGCGATAGCCCTTCTTGGGATCGAACTTCTCCACCGCTCGCTCCAGGCCCAGCGTGCCCTCTTGGATCAAGTCCAGCAGCTCCAGGCCGCGATTTTGATATTTTTTCGCCACTGACACCACCAGGCGCAGGTTAGCTTTGATCATGTGCTCTTTGGCGCGCTTGCCAATTCGCTGGATCTGCTGTAGCTTCTCGGGGGTGAGGTTGGCCCATTCGGGGTACTGGTTGGCCCTAGCTGCCCACTCGGCCAGAGTTGGCTCCCGTCCCAACTCTTTCTGCAGGCGCAGGCGCACATCCAAAAGCTTCATGTAGTCTTGGACTCTTTGGGCCAGAGCCACCTCCTCATCGCGACCCAGGAGGGGAACACGACCGATCTCCTGCAAATAAAGGCGCACCAGATCGGTGGAGCGGCGAGCTGGCTCCTCTTCTGCAAACTCGCTCTCGGCCAGATCTACCTCTGCTTCCTCAGCGGGATCGAGGAGATCGCCATCCAACAAAATGTCGTTGAGCTCAGGTTCGTAGTTAGACATGTAAGGTATTGCTGAAACAGCGACAGAGGCAGGCAAACCAAAAGGGCAGGACTGGGAGGAAATCTCTAAGGCTGGTGTCTCCCTGGAGCGGTTGCTTTGCGCCGTCATCGCTCGAGTGGGGCAGGCACCCTCCTCCTCAACCCTCGCTGCAGAGCTCTGCCCTCTTAAAGGAGGCTACCCTGGAAAGGGAGAGAGACAAGAGTCAGTAAAGCAGAAGCCTCTTATCATAACTTATTATAGTTGCACTTCCCAGCCGAGAGGCACGAGATCCGGCGTAGCCTCCCCTCCTCTTGAACTGCCACTGAGGTTGCTGAAAAGCGCACTGCCCTCCGAGGGGTTTTTTGCCCATGCGAGCTACAAAGCGATAGAGGTGGCAACTCGGTTTTTCTTTGGAGGAGGGGGCGGCCAGCTCCTCTGAGAAGTCTAAACTGGTCAGCAGGCGTGTAAACTAGCATTCCATGAACTGCTTTCTTGCCAAGTCTCCTTCTTTCTGGTCAGGAGAGAAAGCCCCGATCGCAGTTGCGCTGCCCATCAACTTTGGCTCTCTATCCGAGGCACGTGCGGCAGTAGCCGCCTCTTCTTCCTTGCAAGGGGAGACAATTTCAACGCTACTGCTTACGGTCTTGCTGGCCATCGGCCTGTTCTTTTTTCTGCGAGCCTCTGGCAAAGACCGCGTCGAAGCTCGTCTCTATTTTAGCAGTCGCAACCTGGAAGAAATGGGATCCCTTCTCCGAAAGCACCTGGAGGGGCGCGCCTATCGCTTGCAATCTGCTGACCCGGAGGGGATCGCCACCTTTGTGGGTCAGGCGCGGGCCAGTGTGGGGTTGGCTGTTTTTTTGACGGGGCTGGCGGGGGCAGGGCTGGCCTGTTTGGCCCTGGTGCTGCAGATGCTGCAGCCGGCTTGGGGAGCCTGGCCTTGGACGCTGCTGCTGGCCTCTCCTTGGGCGGGCTGGTACTACTGGAGGCGCAGCCACCGCCCGCAGCAGATCCGCCTGAAGCTGCAAGAGGCCGCTCCGCCCCCCGGATCCCACCTCTGGGTGGAGGGGCAGCGGGAGGAGCTGGAGGTGCTGGCCGCCACCTTGGGGCTGGAAGAACGGGATCCGGAGCGAGGATAGACCTAGAGCTCCTCGGGGTAGAGGGAGGTCGGGATCAGGGATAGTTGATCCCCAGCCTTGGCATCGCAGTTGGGTATCCCGCGGGAATTGGATTCTTGCTTGAACCGTTTCTTGGGGTTGTTTGAAGAAGGGCGGCTTTTCCCCTGGCTGCGCAGGCCGAGGCCGATGCGGCTGTGTTGTTCCACCAGGGCCAGCACCTGTTTGGCCCGCTCGATCACCGGCTGGGGCAGGCCGGCCATGCGCCCCACCTCGATGCCGTAGGAGCGGTCGGCTCCGCCAGGTTGCACCTGGTGCAAAAAGATGATGCGATCCCGGAGCTCTTTGACCACCACCTGGAAGTTGGCCACGTTGGGCAGCAGGGTTTCCAGTTGGTTGAGCTCGTGGTAGTGGGTGGCAAAGATCGTGCGGGCGCGCACCTGGGTGGCCAGGTACTCGGCTACGGCCCAGGCGATAGAAAGGCCGTCGAAGGTGGCGGTGCCGCGGCCAATCTCGTCCAAAAGCACCAGGGAGCGCTCGCCGGCGTGGTTGAGGATGTTGGCCGTCTCGTTCATCTCCACCATGAAGGTGGACTGTCCCGTGGCCAGGTCATCGACGGCGCCGATGCGGGTAAACACGCGGTCGCACAGGCCCAGCTCCGCCCGCCGCGCCGGGACAAAGCTGCCCATCTGGGCCAGGATCTGGATCAGCCCAATCTGCCGCAAGTAGGTGGACTTGCCGGACATGTTGGGGCCGGTGAGGACGATGAGATCCGGGCCGTGGGGGGATCCCAGGCGCACCGAGTTGGGGACAAATAGGCCCTGGGGCAACGATTTCTCCACCACGGGGTGGCGCCCCTCTTCGATGATCAGGCGGCGATCGGCGGTGATCACGGGACGGGTGTAGCCCTGCTGCACAGCCACTTCCGCCAAGCCAAACAGGGCATCGACGGCGGCCAGGGTCTGGGCCACCTGGCGGATGGCGGCAGCTTGGGATCCCGCCTCTTGGCGCAGCTGCACAAACAGCTCGTATTCCCGCTGGTTGATCTCCGTCTGAGCGGTGAGGACGCGGGCTTCTTTTTCTTTGAGCTCAGGGGTGATGAAGCGCTCTTCGTTAGTCAGGGTCTGCTTGCGGATGTAGTCTTTTGGCACCTGCTGGGCCTTGGCGCGGCTGATGCTGAGGTAATAGCCAAAGGCCTTGTTGAAGCCCACTTTGAGGGTGGGGATGCCGGTGCGCTCGCGCTCGGTTTTCTCCAACTGGGCAATCCACTGGCGGTCTTGCTCCACCTGCTGCCGCAGCCTGTCCAGCTCCGGATCGACGCCGGGCCGGATCAACCCCCCTTCGGTGAGCACAGGGGGCGGCGAGGGCAGGAGGGTGTGCTCGATGCGGCGGCCCAGGTCAACCAGAGCGGGATCCACCTGTTGTAGGCTCTGCAGGAGGGGGGTTTGGGCTTCGGCCACCAGCTCGGCCAACTGGGGCAGTTTGCCCAAAGAGGATCCCAGGGCCACCAGCTCGCGCGGGTTGGCGGTGCCGGAGGCGACGCGGTTGGCCAGCCGCTCCAGGTCGTAGAGAGAGTCCAGCAGGGATCCCAGGCGGGTGCGCAGGGAGGGGCTTTCCAAGAGCTCCTGGATGGTGTCTTGGCGGAGGCGGATTTGCTCTGGATCTCGCAAAGGCTGCAACAGCCAGCGGCGTAGGGTGCGTCCCCCCATGGCGGTGCGGCTGCGATCCAGCACCCAGAGCAGGGATCCGACAAAGGCCCCCTCGCGGATGGTCTGGGTCAGCTCCAGGTTGCGACGGGTTTGGGTGTCCAATATCAGGTAGTCGGTGAGCTGGTAGGTGCGGGGCGGGCGCAGGAGCGGATGGCCCCCCTGAGGGGAAGGCTGCACCAGGTTTTTTTGAGTTTCTTCCAGGTAGTGGAGCAATCCTCCCGCCGCCCGAATGGCCAGGGGCAGCCCCTCGCAGCCCAAGCCCTCCAAGGAGCGCAGGCCGTAGGTCTGCAGCAGGTTTTCCCGCGCCGTGGCCAGCTCAAAGGGTTCGGCTGGCCGCAGGGTATAGGTGTACTGGCCGGGCAGGCCCAGGGGGGCTTGGGGATCCCCGGGCCGCATCAGGCCCAGGCCCAGCCCCTCTTCGGTGGGCAGCAGGATCTCCGCCGGCTGCAGCCGCGCCAGCTCCTGTTCTAGCTGCTCTTGCCCCTCGCCCTGGCAGACCCAGAACTCGCCGGTGGAAATGTCGGCATAGGCCAGGCCCCAGACCGTTTGCTTGGAGCCTCTCAGGCGGACAATGGCCGCCAGGTAGTTATTTTGCCGCGCCTGCAGCAGCTCCTCTTCGATGACGGTGCCGGGTGTGATCACCCGCGTCACTTCCCGCCGCACCAGGCCTTTGGCTTGATCCGCCGGCTCCATCTGGTCGCAGACGGCCAGGGCGTAGCCTTTGGCCACCAACTGGGCGGCATAGCGGTCGAAGGCGTGGTAAGGGATCCCGCACATGGGCACCCGGCCAATGGCCCCTGCCTCTCGCCCGGTGAGCACCAGCTCCAGCTCCCGCGACACCAGTTGCGCGTCCTGGAAAAACATCTCGTAGAAATCCCCCAGGCGGTAGAGCAGAATGGCGTGCGGGTATTGCCGCTTCAGCTCCACGTAGTGCTGCATCATGGGAGTGAGCAGGGCGGGATCCACCTGCAGGGCATCCCAAGTGGTCTCAGCAGAAGAAGCCATGGCACCAATGCTTGCAAGAGGGGGCCAAATTCAGGGTCCATCCAACCCAAGCTAACCGGCTTGGGCCATTCTATTTGATTTGAGATCTTCCCCCCTCTCCCTCCGGAAGAGAGGAGATTACCAAGCGGCGCCATAAAGCCCCGCCCTTTAGGTCAGGGATATAAGGCGCAGATTGTTTTATCTGATAAGACCCAGAATAAAATAGATTCATGTTAGTCAGGGAAGCCAAACTCCTCAACGGGACGCCAAAGCAGTATCAAGCTTTGGACGAAGCCATCCGCACCGCACAGTTTGTGCGCAACAAATGCCTGCGCCATTGGATGGACAATCGGGGGGTAGGGAAGAAGCATCTGTATGCTTTCTGCAAAGACTTGGCGAAGGAGTTCCCATTTGCGAATAAGCTCAACTCTGCTGCTCGGCAGGCGAGTGCGGAGCGAGCATGGCTATCGATTTCCAACTTCTACAGACGGTGCAAGCAGGGCGAAAAGAAGAAAGGCTATCCCCAGTTCAAGAAGCATTGCCGGTCTGTGGAATACAAGCAATCGGGCTGGAAGTTATCTGATGATGGCCTGTCTATCACCTTCACGGACGGGTTTGGAGCAGGGACCTTTGCGCTGTACTGCAATGGAGAAGCAAGACAGGATATCCTGAGCTCCAAAATCAACCGTGTGCGGGTGATCCGAAGAGCAGATGGGTACTATGCCCAGTTCTGTCTGGATGTAGACCGCAAGGAGCAAGGACAATACACAGGCAATGTTATCGGTATTGATCTTGGGCTCAAGCATTTCTACACCGACCAGAACGGCAATACCGTGAATTGCCCGAAGTTTTTGCGCCGCAGCGAGAAGCGGCTAAAAAGGCATCAACGCAAGTTGAGCAGGATGTTCGCAAAAGGGAGAAAACCGCAATCAAACAACTACCACAAACAGAAGAACCGAGTAGGTAGGATTGACCTCAAAGTCCAGCGCCAGCGTAGAGACTGGGCGATTAAGCTAGCCCGGTGCGTAGTGATGTCTAACGACATCGTGGTGTATGAGGACTTGCCGGTGAAGAACTTGGTCAAAAATCGTCATCTTGCCAAATCGATCCAAGATGCTAGCTGGTCGCTATTCACTCACTGGCTAGACTACTACGGCAAGGTGTGGGGCAAGGCAATCGTAGCAGTGCCGCCTCAATACACCACGCAGGATTGTAGTGGTTGTGGGCATAGAGTGGTTAAGACTCTGTCTACGCGAACTCATATTTGCCCCAAGTGTCTGCTTGTGCTGGATAGGGATCAGAATGCAGCTCTGAATATCCTGAAGAAGGGGCTAAGCCTTTTGGGGCTCAGCATCTTTAAGTTAAGCGTCTTAGGGTTGAAATGGCAAAACGGTACCTTAGGGCATAAGGGAACCGCTGCCCCCCGCCTCCCTGTGTCCCCCCGTATACGGGGGGATGTAGGGGGGCCTGGGGGTCGGGAACGCTTGGGGAGAGATGCACCGCTGCTGTAGAGGGGCAACCCGATACGGTAAGTGCGCCCGTAGAACCAAGAACAAGAATCCCCTGCCTTTAGGTAGGGGAGTATGTCAAGGACTTCCCATTCCACGGCTGCTGGGAATGACCCTACCCGGGGCAGTCGGATCCCTGGCAGGTTAGGCCTGAGTAGGTTGGGTGTTGCCCGATCTCACGCCAAAGGGTTGGCACTCAAGGGGGGGACGCGGGCAGAAGCTTATTAGAACTGACTTGCAATAACCCAGAAAGCCTGTTATTCTGGCAGCTACGTCTTTATTGAATCTAAGTCTCAACAAGCTGGAAAGCTTGGCGGGGTTGGGCTCGCTGCTCTGGCGAGCCGGTCGGAGCTGTCTTGCGGCTCTCCCCCTCTCAAAAGTCCTGAGGTTTGCGATGTTGGCCAATCAAGGGCGTCTGTCATCAGGAGTTGACTCGGAGACACGCTGGGGGCAGGCCAGGCGGATCCTCTCGCCGGTCGGCTTGGCGGTTTTGCTACTGAGTGTCATCCTCTTGCTGCTTTGGATCTCGATTGCCTTGGGATCCGTTCCCATGACTTTTGCGGAGCTGTGGCAGGCCCTGTGGGGGCAAGGGGATCCAGTCCGGCAGACCATTGTCTGGCAGTTGCGGCTGCCGCGGGCACTTTTGGCCCAGTTGCTGGGGGCGGCCTTGGGGATGGCGGGGGCCCTGCTGCAGGGGATGTTGGGCAATGGGCTGGCGGATCCCTACCTGCTGGGCATCTCGGCGGGGGCGGGCCTGGCGGCGGTGGGGCTGCTCACCTGGGGGGAGTGGACGGCTTGGGTGCCCTTGGCGGCTTGGGTGGGCGGGGTGCTGACCACGGTGTTGGTGTATGGCCTGGCGCGCACCCGCTCCGGGCTGGCGGTGGAGCGGCTGATCTTGGCGGGGGTGGCCGTCAGCGCGCTCTTTGGGGCCATTAGCTCCACCTTGTTGTTGATGGCCGATGAGCGGGTGCAGGTGGCCCTGACGTGGTTGATCGGCAGCCTGAGCGGGCGGGGCTGGCCGGAGGTGCGGGTGGCCGGGGTGTACATCCTGGTCGGGCTGGGGCTGGGCTGGGCGCAGGCGCGGGCTTTGAACCTGCTGGGCCTGGGAGAAGAGATGGCGGTGAGCTTGGGGATCCCGTTGGCGCGGACGCGGGTGGCCATCGGCCTGGTGGCAGCTTTGTTGGCGGCGGCAGCCGTCAGCGTGGGGGGGTTGATCGGCTTTGTGGGGTTGGTGGTGCCCCACATGGTGCGCCAGGGGGTGGGATCGGATCACCGCTGGCTGTTGCCCCTTTCGGCCCTCGGGGGGGCAGCTCTGTTGAGCGGCGCCGATCTCCTCACCCGGCTGGGGGCTGTGGAGCTGCCGGTGGGGATCGTCACGGCGTTGATGGGGGCGCCGTTTTTCGGCTGGCTGCTGCGGCAGCAGGGGGCAGAGCGATGAGGGAGGGCCGGCCAATTTTGCAGGCCGAGGGGCTGAGCGGGGGCTATGGCTCGCGGCAGGTGATCCATCAGGTGAGCTTCAGCCTGCAGGCGGGGGAATGGCTGAGCATTGTCGGCCCCAATGGCTCCGGCAAATCGACGTTGCTGCGGCTGCTGAGCCGAGTGTTGATCCCGCAGGCGGGGCGTGTGTACCTGAACGGTTGGGATCTGCACACCCAGCTCAGCCCGCAACAGGTGGCCCGGCAGTTGGCCCTTTTGCCCCAGCAGCCGCGGATCCCGGCAGGGCTGACGGTGTGGCAATTGGTGAGCTTGGGGCGTTCTCCTCACCAGCCCTGGTGGGTGTGGCAGTTGCCGCGGGCAGATCGGCAGCGGGTGGAATGGGCGCTGGCGCAGACGGGACTGGGATCCCTGGCCCTGAGGCGGGTGGAGACGCTCTCCGGCGGCGAGCGGCAGCGGGCTTTCCTGGCGCTGGCCCTGGTGCAGGAGCCGCAGGTGCTGCTGTTGGACGAGCCCACCACGTTTTTGGATCTGCGCCACCAACTGGAGCTGCTGGAGCTGTTGCGACGGCTGCAGCAGGAGCAAGGGCTGACGGTGATTACCGTGCTGCACGACCTGAACCTGGCCATTCGCTACAGCCGGCGGGTGGCCCTGCTGGGATCCGGCCAGTTGCAGGCCCTGGGATCCCCGCAGGCGGTCTTGACCCCCAGCAGGGTGCAGGAGGTGTTTGGCCTGGAGGTGGAGTGGATGCCAACGCCGGTGGGGCCGCAGCTTTGCCCCCTGCGCAGCGCAGACCCAGCAAGGCCCCTCTGGCTGGGAGGAAAGGGTGTTGAGGCGAAGGTTTGACTTGGTTTTTTGTGGGTTTTTGGGAGAGTGAAACGTTATGCGAGTAACCGGTTGGGGCTGGAAGGCGGTGAGCTTGGGGCTGGGCCTGGGGCTGAGTTGGGGATCCCTGGCCCAGGCGCAACCCGCGGCTCGGATCCCTGAGACTCCTTTGCTGGCCCAGGCCACCCCTCGGGGAGCCACCACCATCCAGGAGCAGATTCGCGAGCTAGAAGCCCAGATCGAAGCTGCCCGCCGGCGGGGGGATCAGGCGGAGGTGGAGCGGCTGCAAGCGGATCTGCAAGTGCTGCGGCAGGGCACCCCCGTCTTCAACCTGCAGCAGGTTACGGTCACCGGCACCCGCACCGAGCGCACCCTGGCCGACTCCCCGGCCACCATCACCGTCATCGACCGGGAGCGCCTGCGGCAGGAGCTTATCCAGAACATCCAGGATCTGGTGCGCTACGAGCCGGGGGTGAGCGTGCGGCGAAATGTCCGCTATGGCCTGCAGGACTTCAACATCCGCGGCCTCGACGCCAACCGGGTGCTGATCCAGGTGGACGGGATCCGGCAGCCGGAGCGGTTTTCCTTCGGCCCCTTCAACATCGGGCGGGACACCTTTGAGCTGGAGACCCTGAAGACGGTGGAGATCATCCGCGGCCCCGCTTCCACCCTCTACGGCAGCGATGCCTTGGGGGGCGTGGTAACCTACACTACTCTAGACCCGGCGGATCTGCTGGGGGAACGGGACAGCCATGTGGGCCTCTCCAGCCAGTACGACAGCAAAAACCAAGGCTTTGTCAACACCCTCAGCTTGGCGGGCCGGCAGGGGAACTTGGAAGCCCTGCTCATCTACACCCGCCGCGACGCCAGGGAGCCGGATATCAAAGCGGATCCCAGCTTTAAAGATCGACAAACGGTGGATGGGGACAACGTTTTGGCCAAGCTGGTTTACCGCTTCAGCCCCTTGGAAAGCCTCACCCTGACCGGCGAGTACTTCAACAGCCGCACCACCACCACGTTCTCGCGGCGCAACCTGGATCCCGGCATCAGCTTATTTAGGGAAACCATCGACACCGAGCGCAGCCGCCTCAGTTTGGAGTATCGCTACGCCAACCCTGAGAATCCCGCTTTTGAGTTGGCCACCGCCCAGATTTACTACCAGCCCGCCCGCACCCGCGAGCCCAGCGTGGAAGAGCGCACCATCACCGTGCAGGGCCGACCCGTACCTGTGCGGCGAGATACCTTCAACGAGCTGGTCAGCAACATTTTAGGAGCCAGCCTGCAGGCCCAAAGCCGCTTCCAAACCGGGGATCTCTCCCACCGCCTGGTGTATGGCATGGAGATTTCCACCACCCGCAACGAACGACCCCGCAACCGTTTTCAGACCAACCTGCAAACCGGAGCGGTAACCCAAAACATTCCCCCAGACACCTTTCCCACCAAAGATTTTCCCGACTCGGACACCGTCCGTTTTGGGCTGTATGTGCAGGATGAGATCGATTTCGGCGGCGGCAACTTGACGTTGATCCCCGGCATCCGCTACGACACCTACAACCTCACCCCCAGTCCCGATGAAGCTTTCCTCAAAAGTGGGTCAGAAGCGGCCAGCCTCTTTGCCGATGCCGTTTCCCCCAAGCTGGGCCTGGTGTGGAGGATAAACCCCAACCTTACCTTTACGGCCCAGTACAACACCGGCTTTCGGGCCCCCCAATACAACGAGATCAACAGCGGCTTCACCAACTTGGTCAGCCCCTTCTTTCGCTATCGCACCCTCTCCAACCCCGACTTGCGCCCGGAAACCAGCCAGGGTTTTGAAGTGGGTTTGCGAGGGATCTACCCGCAGGCCAGCTTCAGTTTGGCCGCCTACTACAACACCTACAACGACTTTATCGAGGCGTTCCGGCGGGTGGGATCTGAGCCCTCGCCCCCCGGCCCCCCCGGCAGCCCGCCGCCCCCGCCGGTCATCCTCTTCCAGAGCCAAAACGTCAGCCGCGCCCGCATCTACGGCGTGGAAGCGACAGGGCAATATTTCTTCAGCCCCGACCTAACCGGCTGGAGCCTAAACGGCAGCTTTGCCTGGGCGGTGGGGGACAATCTTACAGAAAACAAGCCCCTGCTTTCGATTGAGCCGCTGACGGCGGTGCTGGGGCTGCACTACGACGATCCCAGCCAGGTGTGGGGGGCGAGGCTGGTGGCCACGCTGGTGGCGGATCCGCGGGATCCGCAGCGGGAGGTGGTGCAAACCAACCCCAACGCTCCCCCGCAGATTCCCTTTGTGCCCAGCGGCTATACGGTGGTGGATCTGCTGGGCTACTACAACCTGGACGACAACTGGCAGCTCAATTTCGGGGTGTTCAACCTCTTCGACGAGAAGTATTTTCTCTACTCCGAGACCCGCACCCTCTTTGTCGGCCCTGAGGTGGAGCGGCGGGCCCAGCCGGGGCGCCATGTGGCCCTCAGCTTCTCCAGCCGCTTCTAGGACTCCCCGCCAGCCGTGCCCATCGAGATAGCCCCGAGCCATGCTCGCCGAACCCCCCACTCACACCAACCGGGGATCCGCTTCTTCGGGGAGGGGATCCCACCCTCGGCTTTTGTGGCGCCTGCAGATGGGGTATTGGCAGCAGGCAGGCATGGCCTACGGGGTGGGTCTGGCCTGGCTGGAGCTGGGGCTGTGGGCAATGGGGCGGCGCCAAAGATCTGGAGGACTGCGTTGGATCGGCTGGGGGGAGAAGCTACTTAGGGAGGCGCTGCTGGCGGGCTATTGCTCCCTTGCCCTCTCAGTTGCCTGCGCCTCGCTGGAGGATCTCCCTGAGTTGCCTGGGCAAAGTCGGGAGCCCCGCCCGCTGCGCTGGGAGACTTTGCTCTCGCTGCTTCTGCATCTGCTGGGGCTGCTGGGATGGGTTGGGTGGGGATTTCGACCTCTGCTGGAGCCCGAAGTGCGGATCCCGGTCACGCTGTGGCTGGAGGATCCGCTGCCGCCGCAGCTTGCGGCAGAGGCAGATTCGGCCTTGCCCAAGCCGGCAGGGGAGCCGAGCGACCCGGCCCCGGAATCACCTCCCGCGGATAACCCACCCCCACCGGCTCCTGCGCCTCAGGAGAGAGTAGAGACCACGGCCGTTCCCAAGTCTGAGCTGGCTTTGCAAACGCCGCCCCCCACCCCTACGCCTGTTCCCACAGCAAAGCCGGAGCCGACCCCTCCACCCACGCCGATGGCCGCACCAACCCCTCCTCCGCCCTCCCCAACACCGACGGTCACCCCCTCACCACAGCAGCCCCCTCCAACTCCGGTGGCTACCCCCACGGCTGCACCTGTGGCCGACAGGCCGCCCCCCGTGGCTGCTACGAGCGCTCCCATTCCCCGCTTCACCCCCCTCATCCAAGGGATCCGTTCGGGTGGCGGGGGCACTGCTTCCCCCGGCGGGAGCGAGGGATCTGGATCCAGCGCTCCTGGGACGGGTGGCCTCGGTGGATCCCAAGCGCAGGGTTCTGCGCCGACAGCGGCAGAAGGGGCCGGGGAGGCATCCTCCCCCACCTCCTCGCCCGCAGCAGTGGCTGCCAGGCCGGACATCCTGGCCCGCCCCATCCCGGGGCGCAACCCGCCGCCGCAGTACCCTCCCCAAGCCCGCCGCCTCAACCAGCAGGGGCAAGTGCTGTTGCGGGTCAAGGTGGATGCCCAAGGGCAGGTGCAGCAGGTGGAAATTGTCTCTTCCAGCGGCTTCCCGGCCCTGGACAGGGCCGCACAAGAGGCGGTGCAACGCTGGCAATTTAGCCCCGCCTTGAGGAACAACACCCCGATTGAGTCGTGGGTAACGGTGCCGATTCAGTTCACCCTCAATTGACTGTTTTGGAACTGTTTTGGAGATCGTCCATGCTGTCTTGTCTTTCTCGCCGTCAACTCCTTGTCTTGGGCCTGGCCAGCCTGGGGGTTTGGGGAATGGGTCGCTTGGCCCGCGCCCAAAGCCAGATCCCGCCAGCTCCGGTTCGGCGAGTGGCCAGCCTCACCACCTTGACAGCCGATATTCTCTATCGCCTGGCTCCGGACAAGCTGGTGGGGATCCCGTCCGGGCGCTTGTTGGAGGCGGATCCCCGCTTTCAGGGCATAACTCGGCTGGGGCTGGGCAACCAACCTAACCTGGAGCAAATCGTGGCCCTGCAACCGGACTGGGTGGTGGGGGCCAGTGGCTTTCACACGGCTTTGGCAGAACGATTGCAGGCATTGGGGATCCCCACCTATCTCACGCAGGTGGACAGTTGGGCTGCCCTGGAAGCAACCATCGCCACTCTGGCTGCTGCCTTGGGGGCGGATCCGGATCCCTTGCTGCGGGAGTACGGATCGCTTTTGCCCCAGGAGCTGCCCCCAGTTCGCCCCAAAACCCTGCTTTTGGTGGGCACCCAGCCGATTCTCTCTCCCAACCGGCAAAGCTGGGCCGGGGATCTGCTGGAGCGCTTTGGCGCCGATAACCTGACGGCTGCCCTACAAAGCCAAGGGCAATTTCGCGGCTATGTCACCCTTGCGGCAGAGCGCATCCTGGAAGCCAACCCCGAGGTTTTGTTGGTGGTCAACCCGGAGGCGGCGGATCCCTTGGCCTTTTTCCGTTCCCGCCCCTTTTGGAATCAACTGCAAGCTGTTCAAACCCAGAGGGTCTATGGATTTGACTACTACGGCTTGGTCAACCCCGGCACCCTGGAGAAGATTAGAGCGGCCTGCGAGCAGTTGGCCCGGATTTTTTCGGAGGGCTGACCCAAGGGAACGCGGGAGATAGCCTTCCTGTTTGAAATATCTTGAAATATCTTTCTAGTCCAAGCTGTAGCGGGTGAGGCGCTGCACCTGGTCGGGGGTGAGGCCCAGCTCTTGGGCAATCTGGGCGGCCACCCGATCCGGATCCAGCTCCGGAAATTCAAATTCCAGCTTGCGCAAATGGGGATTGGTGGTCGTCACCTCCACCTTGGTGTAGCCGCGGCGGCGGCGGATCTCCGCTTGGATGGAGAGAATATCCAGAGTTAGAATGGCCTGCTGCTGGCTGCGAATGGCCAAAGGCTGGACCTGCGGGCGGGGACGGCTCAGCACTTGGCCGGTCACCCATTCTCCGCCCACCCCAAACAGGATCCCGGCCAGGGGCAAGGCCAGCCAGAAGTCGGCCCCCAGGCTGGGCTCACGTGACTGAAGAAGCTTGAACGGGTTGGCCATGGTTTGAGGGATCCGGGAGATGGCTTTTCTCCGCCATCCTAGCCTGGCAGAGTGGGATCGGTGGGTAGCAAGCGGGACATGCGAATTTTGTTGGTGGAAGACGACCTGGAGCAGTTGGAGCCTTTGCAGGCTGCTCTGGCCAAGTGCGGCCATGTGGTGGACTGCGCCAGCGAAGGGGAGACGGCTGCCTGGCTGATGGAGGAGAAAGCCTATGATCTCCTCATCTTGGATTGGATGCTGCCGGGGATCAGCGGGATCCAACTCTGTCAGCAGTACCGCCGCTCGGGGGGATGCGCACCGGTGCTGATGTTAACCGCCAAGGATGCCACGTCGGACATCGTACAGGGGTTGGATGCGGGGGCAGACGACTACCTGGTCAAGCCGGTGGATCTGATAGAGCTGCTGGCACGGGTGCGGGCTCTGGGACGCCGTTCCCCCCAATGGCAAGGCGACAGCCTCAGCCTGGGATCCCTGCACTTGCACTTGGCCAGCCTGACCCTAGAGCGGCAGGGGCGGCAAGTGCAGCTTTCGGGCAAAGAGTTTCAGTTGATGGAGTACCTGATGCGCCACCCCCACCAGGTGCTCAGTCGGGGCCAGATCGAGCAGGCGGTGTGGGAGTGGGGCTGTGAGCCGGAAAGCAATGCCGTGGCGGCGCTGGTGCGGCGGTTGCGGTTACGGTTAAAGGAGGTGGAGGCCCAGGATTGGCTGGAGTCGGTGTACGGCCAGGGGTACCGGCTGCGCATCCCCTCCCCGGAAGCAGACCCATAGAAGCAGTTCCCTAGAGGTGGCATGGAGGCCAAAAGAGCCGGGCCAAAGCATTCTCTCCCGCGGCTGGGCTGGGACTGGGTTTCTCTGAGGCCAACTTTTCAGCAGCACCTGAGCCAGAAGGCCGCGACAAAAGAGGCGGAATTGTTTCAGCACAGCCGCCGTCGCTTGGCCCGCAGCTTTGCCGGGGTCATGGGGGGGATCCTGCTGGTGTTTGCCGCCGTCTTCTACCGCTTGGAAGTGGAGCATGCCTCTAACCCCCAAAACCCTGAACTTTGCTGAATTTACTGAGCTTTAGGCGGTTTGGCAAAAGTCATTGAGAGGGATATAGTAGACCAAGTTTCCCCCTGATCCTTGAGTCCACCGCAACGGTTGCCGGGAAGTGAAGGGGGAAAGCGCTCGGGGGGTATTCCTCAGGGCTTTGCGGGATACCGCCTTCCTGCTCAGAGATAAGCAGGATGCGATCGCTTCTTTCCTGAACCATGTTCAGGAGAGTTCAGCGTGAATGTATCAGAACCAGTTGCAGGCTTTTGACGAGGAGCTGCAGGTTCAGGCCGGGATCATGGCGGCAGCCATTAAGTACGAGCTGCGCCAGGGGCAGTGGCGGTTGGTGTTGAACGAGGTGCCCTTTTTGGGGGGGAAAACCCAACCCCTCGACCATCACTTGGCCTATGTGCGCTGGTTCGATCCTGCTCCCGGCACCGGAAGGGAAAGCTTGGGATCCCTGCGCCAGTACACGGGATCCCGGCCTCCTCTGGAGCTGTTTGACTTGGATGGCCCGCCTCACCATCTCCAACTGGGTTTCCAAACGGTGGAGGGAGAGAGCGGCTTACTGTTGCGCCAGCTCACGCTGCCGGTGCAGCAGGAGGAAAAGCTACTGGGCTACTTGCAACTGGCGGTGCCCCTGGAACCGCTGCAACTTACCCTGGGTCGCTTGCGCTGGGGGTTGGGGATCGGGATCCCGCTGACGCTGGCGTTGATCGGCGGGGCCGGCTGGATCTTGGGGGGGCTGGCGATGCAGCCGATTCGTCGCTCCTACGAGCAGTTGCAACGCTTCACTGCCGATGCTTCCCACGAGTTGCGCGCCCCCCTGGCCGCCCTGATGAGCAATGCTCAAATGGCTCTGCTGGCCCCGGAACAAGTTCAACCTCGCCTGGAAAAGGTGGTGAGCGGTGCCCGCCGCCTCAGCGTGCTGATCGATACCTTGCTGCAGTTGGCCCGCCAGCAGGGATCCCTGCCTTTGGAGGATCTGCCCCTGGTGGACTTGCGGGAGCTGGTGCAGGAGCTGGGCGAACAATACCGGCCCCAAGCGGAGTCCCTGGGGCTGCGCTGGCAATGCGACCTGCCGGGGCCTGCCGGGAAATGGCTGGTGCGGGGGGAGGCGGCCCTGCTGCGGCAGGCGGTGGAAAACCTGCTGCGCAATGTCCTGCAGTACACCCCCGCCGGCGGCACGGTGCAGGTGAGCCTGGAAAGCCGGCCTCCCTGGGTTAGCATCCACGTGAAGGATACAGACATCGGCATCCCTCCTGAGCACCTGCCCCACCTGTGCGAGCGGTTTTACCGGGTGGACACGGCCCGCGCCCGCCATACGGGGGGATTTGGGCTGGGCCTGGCCTTGGCCCACCAGATCGTTACCGCCCATCGGGGATCCCTGCGGGTGGCCAGCCGGGTGGGGGAGGGGTCGGTGTTTACGGTGGAGCTGCCCTTGTCATCTTCACGTCATTTTCTTTCGCCATTCTCAAGATAAGCCGCAAGGGAAAGCCCCCAGAACTCCGCCCAAAGAGCGCGAACGGGCCAACCCCAAACCGGCTTGTCCTGTCGATTGGAGTTTGTAACCATGACGATGCGTGCTTCCTTCACCCGTACCCTCGGCTGTTCCCTACCGATTTTGGTGCTCCTCACTCCCCTGGTGCTGGGATCCCCGGCGCAAGCCCAGCGGGGCCGGCCCTCGGCTCCTGGAACTGCAGCCCCCGTGCCAATGCAGCCGAGTTGGCAGAGCCCGCGGGAGCTGGAGCGAGTCAACCACGACCTGGCCAAAGCGCAGCGGGACCTGGCGGAAGCCAGCTTCTTCGCCCAGCGGGGATCCTCTCCGGAAGCGGCCCGTCTTCTGGAGCTGAGCCGCCAGAGCTTTGCCGAGGCCCAGAAGGCTCTGCAAGGGGGGAATGTCTTTGCCGCCCGCGAGCAGGCCAAGGCGGCGGAAAACCTGGCCAAAGCCGCCAAAGCTCTGTACAAAGCGGAGCTAGGCTTTGGGGGCCCTCCTGGCCGTTCCTTCTTCGAAGCCCCCCTCCGCGCCCAAGAGTCCCTCAGCCGGTTGCAAGCGGAGATGACCTTCGCCAACATCACCTCCGGCCCTGTAGCCGAGCTGCAGCAGCAAGCCCAACAGTTGTTGGGCAGGGTCAATGCCGATCCCGCTAGCTACACCTTCGCCGACTACAGCCGCAGCAAAGCCGCCTTCCACTCGGCCCGCGCCGCCTTGCACCTGTTGGCGGCTGAGCGCCTGAGCGGTCTGGGATCCCTGAGCAGCTTCTGAGTGGGTCTGCTGACCCCGAGGCAGTTGCGTTAGAGTAAAAGCCCCCGCCGCGGGGGCTGTTCTTCTGCCCAGAAATCCAGAGCCAAGAGCGCACGGCTGTCGAGTGTACCTGCGTTTTCTGCACCTGTGGCACTTTCGCAACTACCGGGATCAAAAGATCTCCTTCGAGGCGCCCAAGACCATCCTGGTGGGGGAGAACGCCCAGGGCAAGACCAACCTCTTGGAGGCGGTGGAGCTCTTGGCCACCCTGCGCTCGCGGCGGGCCGGTCGGGATCGGGAGTTGGTGCAGCAGGGGGCAGAGAAGGCCCGGATCGCCGCCACGGTGGAGCGGCTGGGGGTGGCCCACGAGCTGGCGATGGAGCTGCGCAGCCAAGGGGGGCGATCCCTAAGGGTTAACGGCCAGGGGCTACGGCGACAATCGGACTTTTTGGGGCAGGTGAGTGCCGTGGTGTTCTCCAGCCTGGATCTGGAGCTGGTGCGGGGAGCTCCAGAAGCGCGGCGCACCTGGCTGGACGGGGTGTTGCTTCAACTGGAGCCGGCTTACCTGGGCCTGGTGGAGCAGTATCGTCAGATCCTCAAGCAGCGCAATGCCCTCTTGAAGCAGGATCCCTTGGCTGCGGGCGACAAAGTACCTCAGATGGCCTTTTGGGACGCGCAACTGGCCACCCTTGGCAGCCGCATCCTGCGCCGCCGCGCCCGGCTGTTGCAGCGGCTAGAACCCCTGGCCGCCCGCTGGCACCAGGCCATCAGCGGCGGACGGGAGACCCTCAGCCTCACCTACCGCCCGCAGGTGCCCCTGCCGGATCCCCAGGCCGATCCCAAGGTGGTTCAAGCCCAATTTTTGGCCGCGATCCGCGCCAAGGCTGCTGCCGAACAGGCCCTGGGCACCTCTCTGGTTGGCCCCCACCGAGACGAGGTGGAGCTGGGCATCGACGGAGTTGCCGCCCGCGCCTATGGATCCCAGGGGCAGCAGCGCACCTTGGTCTTGGCCCTCAAATTGGCGGAGCTGGAACTGATCGAGCAGGTGAAGGGGGATCCGCCCCTGCTGCTGCTGGACGACGTGCTGGCAGAGCTGGATCTGCACCGCCAAAACCAGCTCTTGGAGGCGATTCAAGAACGGGTGCAGACTTTGGTTACCACCACCCACCTGGGATCCTTCGACGCCGCTTGGCTCCAAGGGGCGCAAATCCTGCAAGTGCACCAGGGGCAGATTGCTCCCTCCCCCGCCTCGCTCCCCTTGGCTTAAAGCAGGCCAATCCCATACCATACTCCCCTCTCCCTCTGGGAGAGGGGCCGGGGGTGAGGGCTCAGGGCCGCCCGCGATCCAGGCTGCGATACTGGATGGCCTCGGCGAGGTGGGTGGGGGCGATGGCCTCGGCACCCTCCAGGTCGGCGATGGTGCGGGCCACCTTGAGGATGCGGTCGCTCCCCCGCGCAGACAGGCCCAGCTTTTGGATGGCGCTCTCCAAGAGTTTGCGACAGGGCTCGGACAGGGCACACCACTGCCGCAGGTGGCGGGGTTGCATCTGGGCGTTGCAGTGGATCCCTGGCTCGTTTTGGAAGCGCTGCCGTTGGCGCTGCCGCGCCTGTTCCACCCGCTGCCGCACCGCTTGGGAAGATTCGCCGCCCTGGAGGCGGACAATTTCTTCTGGCTTGAGGCGGTTGACCCGCACCTGCAAGTCGATGCGATCCAACAGCGGCCCGGAGAGCTTGGACCAGTAGCGCTCCCGCTGCTGCGGCGTACAGGTGCAGGGCTGAACGGGATCTCCATAGAAACCGCAGGGGCAAGGGTTGGTGGAGGCCACCAGGGTGGTTTGGGCGGGAAACTCCAGAGAAACGCGGGCGCGGGAGATGGTGACCTTGCCATCTTCCAAAGGCTGGCGCAGCACCTCCAACACCTCCCGCCGGAATTCCGTCAGTTCATCCAGGTACAGGACACCGTGGTGAGCAAGGGAGATCTCGCCAGGCTTGGGGTAGGGGCCACCACCCACCAGCGCCACCGCCGAAGCCGAGTGGTGGGGAGCCCGAAAGGGCCGCTGCGTAATCAGGGGAGTCTGGCGCCCCAGGTGGAGATTTTGCCGCAACAGGCCGGCTGCCGAGTAGATGCGGGTAATTTCCAACATCTCTTCCCACTGCAGCCGCGGCAAAATGCCGGGCAGACGACGCGCCAGCATGGTCTTGCCCGCTCCCGGGCTGCCCACCAGCAACAGGTTGTGGCCGCCGGCCGCCGCGATCTCCAGGGCCCGTCGGGCGTGCTCTTGCCCCTTGACATCGGCCAAATCCAGCAGGGGTTCCGTTTCGGTGGGCAGCATCTGCTCCCGCTGGATCCGCACCGGCTCAACTCCCTGGGGGTTTTGCAGCCAGCTCACCACTGCCGCCAAAGAGGGCAGCCCATACACCTGGATCCCTTGCACCAGCGCCCCTTCCGGGCCGTTTTCTCGGGGCACCACCAGGCGGCGGATCCCCATCTCGGCGGCGCTGGCGGCGATGGGCAAAACTCCCGCCACAGGACGCAGGGTGCCATCCAGGGCCAATTCCCCCAGCAGCAGGGTGTTGGCCAGCGCTTCCCGCTCAACTACTCCTGCGGCTGCCAGGATGCCGATGGCAATGGGCAGATCGAAGCTGGGGCCCTCTTTGCGCAGATCGGCGGGGGCCAAGTTGACGATGATCCGCCGCTGGGGCAGGGCAAAGCCGGAGTTCTTGATGGCCGCCCGTACCCGCTCTTTGGCCTCCTGAACGGCTGTATCGGGCAGCCCCACCAGGGTAATCTGGGGCAAGCCACCGCCCACATCCACCTCTACCGTGACCCCCACGGCCTTGAGTCCCACCAGGGCAGCAGCAGTGACCTGAGCAAACACTCCAGTTGCCTCCCCGAGGAAAGTCTTTAGCTTAATCCTGGCAGAAGTTTTGGCCTCTGCCCTGGCCAGGGATCCCTGCGCTCTGGCTGCAGGGGCTTGGGGAGAATGTCACAATCGTTTCAGGCTTTCCCTGCCCCTCAAAAGGGGGCACTCCCCTCAGCCGACAAGGCAATGGAGGGAGGGCCCTCATCGCTAGGAGGCTATCCCAGTGGTCTTTCCTACTTCCGACCCTCCCTTTGACCATTTTTCTGGCCCCGGGGAAGAGCCCATCCCAGCGTGGGATGAGCTGGAAGAGCAGGTACAGCAGTTTGCCCGCTGCTACCGAGGGCAAGTGGCCCAGCTCAGCCCACCAGAGCTGGGAAAGGCGCTGCAAGTCTTGTTGCAGCTAACACAAGCCCTGGCAGCTCACCTTGCAGAGGGCAGGGAAGGGATCCCGGCTACCCCTGTTCAGGCCCCAAGCTGGCGGGATCTGGAACGGGCTATCTCCCTGCAAAGCCACTTGCTCTTTTTCCCCCTGGAGCTGCAGTCCCTGTTGGCTGTCTCTCCCGACGAGCCTGCCGCCGAGTTGCCGCCCGAGCCAGAGGAGCGGCGCTTGGATCTTTTGGCTGCTGCCTGTGCCGATCCAGGGCTGCGCCCCTTTCGCCAGTTTCTGTGTGGCCTCCTCCAGCAGCGAGGTCACCAGCAGGCGGAGCCTCTGGAACGTCTACTCCACCAGCAGCGCCTGGCCGGACGCTTGGCCTGGCGGCAGTTGTGGCAAGTCACCCTTAGCTCCCCCGCTCTCCCCCAACAGCAGTCGACTGAAACCCTTGCCCACCTGCAGAGCCTGCAAACCCACCCCAGCGCTGAGATCCGCTGGGCGGCCTACCAGCGGTTGGGCCAACACCTAGAAGCCCATGCAGAGCTAGGGGGATTTATTCTCAGCGTCCTCATCCGCGACCACCTCTGGGAAGCCCAGTGGCGGGGCTACGATTCTGCCGCCGAGCTTTACCTGGCTCGCCATGGCCTCGGCCAGCCCTTTTGGGAGCAGCTGCTGGACGGGATCCGCGATCGCTTCGACCTGTTCCAGCGCTACTACCGCCTAAAAAGCCGCGCCCTGGGCCGTTCCATCCGTACCTGCGACCTCTATGCGCCCTGGGGGGATCCGGCTCCTCCCCTCACCGCCGCCGAGGCTACCTCCCTGGTCTGGGCGGCCCTGCAAGAGTTCTGCCCCGACTGTGCAGCCCAGGCCAAACCCTGGTTACCGGAAATCCGCTCCAACTTGGAAGCACCCGCCGGCAAGCCAGAGACGCCATCGTTAGGGGGTGAACCCCTCGCCTTGCTGCTGCAAGCCCTTGAAGCCCTCAGCCGGCGGCTCCGGCCTGAGGGGCCTCGGGTTTGGCTGGATCTGGAGGAGCTGCAAGGAACTATCCAGCCCTCCTGGGAAATTCGGGTGCACACCGCGTTTTTACAGCAGATGCTGCTCGACTACCTGCTGGAGGGGGCGCGGGGCACGCCGGCGCCACCTCGTCTCCGCGATCGGGGAAGCGGGCCGGAGGCCTTGCGCTCCGGCAGCCTTACCTTGGCCCAGGCCCTGTTGATTCACCACCTGGAGGCGCAGTTGCAAGCCGTGTTCTACCAGAGCTTGATTGCGCGGCTGGAGCTGCTCCTCTACCGGTCGGAGATCTCGCAAGGCGACACCGCTCCACTGGCCCCATCCGAGGCTGGCCCTACCTACTGGGTCGGCGAAGAGTGGCTGAAGCTGAGCCAGGAGCTGTGCGGCGATGCGGTGGAGCTGTTGCCGGAAGAGCAGTTCCGCTGGGTGGGGATGCCGGAGCTGTTTCTGCGCCCCTTCAGCGCCCCTCAGGTCAGCCTGGCCAGCCTGGTTGCCCTGGCCTGTTACCGCCAGTATCATCTGTCTCCGCGGACCTTTTTGCCCAGCTACCTGAATTGGCTGGCCAGCCCGCCCGGATCCCTAAGCTGGGCAGAATCGGCCCAGCTGCTCCAGGTGGAGCTAAGCGACCCAGAGGCAGTGTTGCAGGGGTTGGAGGAACTGGAGCATTGGATCGAGGTGCTGGAAGAGCTGCTGGAAGAGGATCAAAACTAGGGGACTGCGGCCAGCTGACCTTTGGCGTAGCGAGAAGGAGACAGCCGCGCCATCAACTGCCACGGCCGCAAGCGCGGCTCCGTCACTGAGGTGCTGGTCTTGTCAAAATAGCTGGCCCTGGCTACTCAATCACCACATTCTTGGGCGCGCCGTTCACCTCGGGGCGCCCCTGGTTGAAATTGGCCAAAAAGGTATCCGGATCCTTGAGGCTGAAGACCAGCTTTTTGCAGGGTACTTGCAGCCCCAGCGGCCCCAGCAGAGGGATGAAGAGGGTCTTTTCCTGCAGCAGCGGAATGGCAACCACCCCCTGGGTGCTGGTTACCGCGCCCACCAACCCCTGGAAATCGGTGCGCACACCCAGGCCGTAGAACCAGGGCCAAGAGAAGCGCTCCCCGCGTCCCAGCTCGCCTAGAGAAAAGGTTTCGTTGAACAAGTTGCCCGCCCGCACTACTAGCTTGTCCTGGAGCAGGTCAACGTAGGCCGACTCACTGCCTACCCCAAACAGCGCCAGGGGCAAACTTGCCAGGGGGTTGGAGTCAATGGCCATGTAATAGCGCATGGGAAATCTCCAAGGTCAGGAACAAAAAGAATGAGCCGCGGCCCCTAGCCTTGCAATTATAATCTCCGGCCTTGCCAGCTTGGCCAAAAGGAAACCCGTTCGCTAAGGCCCTGAGCGGCTATGATGGGTTGCTGGGAGCGGCCTTCTACACCCTTTGAGCTGGCCACTGCTGAGCCAGGAGAACTCATGGATCTGCGCCCCCTTGTCCGCCTAGTGCCCGATTTTCCCAAGCCCGGGATCCTCTTTCGCGACATAACCCCCTTGCTGCAGAATCCAGCGGGCTTTCGGGCCGCTATCGAACAGTTGGCCGCCGGCACTGCCACCATGGGATCCCTAGATTACGTGGTGGGCATTGAGTCGCGGGGGTTTATTTTGGGGGCTGCCTTGGCCCAACACCTGGGTTTGGGGTTTGTCCCCGTTCGCAAGCGCGGCAAACTGCCGCCGCCAGTGCTCAGCCAAACCTACACGCTGGAGTATGGCCAAGACGAGCTCCAACTACAAGCCCACGCCCTGCGCCCTGGCAATCGGGTGGTGATTGTCGATGACGTCTTGGCAACTGGCGGTACCGCCGCCGCCACGGCTGAACTGGTGGCTCAGAGTGGCGCCCAGGTAGGCGGGTTTGCTTTTCTAATCGAGCTAGCTTTCTTGTCGGGCCGCAAGCTTCTTCCTCCACAAATCCCAACCCACGTGCTGATGGTGGAAGACTCCAACTGAGGGATTTGCCCCTCACCGCAGGCGTAGCGGCTGGCGGACGGCTACTTCTGTTGCCTTAGCTTTGGGCAGAGGTTGAGTCAAGGGGCTGAGCTGAGCCTGGGCCTGCAGTTGTTCCTCAATCCAGTCGGCCAGCTCCAGCATGTAGAGGGCCACGTGGGGGGCGTAGTCGCGCCGCAGCGGCTCTACCCCTTTTTCGGCCAGGCGGGCCAGGATGACCGGATCGCTTAGCTCTTCGAGAGCGGCAAAGTCTTCTGGCTGGTCAAACCCCAGCTCTGCCATCTTTTCAAACACATATCCCAGCCGTAGGCCCGTAGCCTCGCAGTGGGAAGGATCCCTCGCGACATAGGCAGCGGTGCGGTAGGCCGTTTGGGCAATGGAGCGCCAGGTGCCGCGGTGGATGTGCAGGCTAAGCTGCTGCTGATTCCAGCCCAGGGCTTCTCGCACCAGCAGGCCGCAATTGCAGCGGGTACTATCCCGCCAGCAGTACTCGCGATCCCAAAAGCCCCAGTGCTGGGCCTGCAAGCGATCGGCGGTGCGGCGCAAAAGGGCCGCCAGCTCCGGTGTAGGACGCATCATCAAGGCGGCAGAGGAGATCCCTTCCAGTCTAGGCAGGCGGGCGGCTGGGAACAACCCAGGCTTAATCCTTTTTTGAATTAACTGAATCTGTTGCTTGAACCTGGGTATCTTCAGCAGCCAAAGACCGTTGCCGCTGACGGTGGCGTTGCCAGGCCCCCCAGCTTACTCCCGCCAACAGCAGCGAGGCCCCGCCCAGATAGGTACCCCCTGCCGGCAGGCCGGCCAGGGCCAAGGCCAGGGATCCCCCCCAGAGGGTCATGGCGTAGATCAAGAGTACTGAATGCCGCTGCGACAGGCCGGCTTTGAGCAGGCGATGGTGCAAGTGGCCCTTGTCGGGATGAAAGGGGGACTTGCCTCTAGCCAGCCGCTTGAGGATCACGGCAGACATATCCAAAATCGGCACGGCCAGGATAAAAAACGGCAGGGCCACCGCCAGCGTGGTTACCCCCTTGGCCACCCCAATGACCCCGATCCCGGCCAGGGTAAAGCCCAGAAAGTAGGCTCCCCCATCTCCCATGAAGATCTGGGCCGGGTTGAAGTTGTAGCGCAAAAAGCCCAGGCAGGCCCCGGCCAAGGCTGCCGCCAGCATGGCCGCCGCCGGCCGATCCAGGAGCAGCGTTACCATCAGCATCACGACTGCTGCGATCCCCGACACGCCTGCCGCCAAGCCATCCAGGCCGTCCATGAAGTTGATGGCGTTGGCCATCCCCACCAGCCACAGCAGGGTAACCAGCAGGCTCAGCCATACCGGAAAGGGCCAGATGCCGATCCCCGGTAGGTTAATGAACTCGATGCGCACCCCCACTCCCCAGGCGGCGGCAGCCACCCCAAACTGCATCGCCAGGCGGGAAAAGGGCGACAACTGGAACAGATCGTCGGCCAGGCCGATCAAAAAAAACAAAACGCCGCCAATGGTTACCCCCCAGATCTCGTACTCCTGCTCGGTGCGCAAGCCGGCGAAGGCTCCGGCTCCCCAGAGCAAGAGTAGTGCCACCAGGTTGCCAAAAAAGATAGAGACCCCCCCTAGGCGCACCATCGGCTGCCGGTGGATCTTGCGCTCATCGGGAAAATCCAACTGGCCGCTGCGGATCCCGACCGCCTTCACCACCGGGGTTGCCCAGAGAACCACACAGGCAGCAGCCAAAAAGGCAACCAAGTAAGGCATGGCAAGCCGTAGCGAGGAGGGGGGTTATCCCAAGTGGGGGTAGAGCGGAAAACGGCGGCAGAGCTCGGCCACTCGCCGGCGACAGGCTTCGAGCACACCCGGATCCCCTGGCTGGAACAGACAGTCAGCGATAATTTCCCCAATTTCCTCAAATTCTGCCGGCCCCAGGCTGCGGGTGGTCAAGGCCGGGGATCCCAGGCGCAGGCCGCTGGCCACAGAGGGCGGCTGCGGGTCAAAGGGGATGGTGTTTTTGTTGGCAGTAATGTGGATCTCTTCCATCAGGCGATCCGCCCGCTTGCCTGTCATCACTGGATCAGCAGCCCCGTTTTTCTCCAGCACTGCCGAGACCGAGCGCAGATCCAGCAACACCAGGTGGTTGTCGGTGCCCCCTGAAACCAGCCGGATGCCCCGCCGCTGCAGCGTTGCCGCCAGCGCCTGGGCATTGGCAATGACCTGGGCTGAGTACTGGGCAAAGCTGGGCTGCAGCGCTTCCCCAAAGGCCACCGCCTTGCCGGCAATGACATGCTCTAGCGGCCCACCCTGGCTGCCGGGGAACACCGCCTTGTCCAGCTTTTTGCCCAATTCCGGGTCGCGGGTGAGGATCAGCCCGCCGCGTGGCCCCCGGAGCGTCTTGTGGGTGGTGGTGGTGACCACATCGCAGATAGGTACCGGGTTGGGGTGGTGGCCGGTGGCCACCAGGCCGGCAATGTGGGCGATATCGGCCATTAGATAGGCCCCCACCTCGTCGGCAATGGCGCGGAAAGCGGCAAAGTCAATGATCCGCGGATAGGCCGAGTAGCCGCAGATAATGAGCTTAGGCCGGTGCTGCCGGGCCAGATCCCGCACCTGGTCGAAGTCAATCCGCTCCGTCTGGGGATCCACACCATAGTGCACCACGCGGAACCACTTGCCGGAGACGTTCACTGGCGAGCCGTGGGTGAGGTGGCCGCCGTGGGCTAGATCCATGCCCATGATCGTGTCTCCCGGCTGCAGCAGGGCCAGGAAAACGGCAAAATTGGCCTGGGCGCCGGAGTGGGGCTGCACGTTGGCGTGGGCCGCTCCAAAGAGTTGCTTGGCGCGGTCGATGGCCAGTTGTTCGATCTCGTCGATAAACTCGCAGCCGCCGTAGTAGCGCTTGCCGGGCAGCCCCTCTGCATACTTGTTGGTCAGCACCGAGCCCTGGGCGGCCAGGACAGCCGGCGAGGTGAAGTTCTCGCTGGCAATCATCTCCAGGTGATCCCGCTGCCGGTTCAGCTCCTGCTGGATGAGGCGGTAGACGACGGGATCCGTTTCCGCCAAAATGGCCAGGTTGTCCCGGGGAGTGGTCAAGCTTTGCGGAGCGGCTACCATGGTGACGCCAAGAGCGAACGTTGCAAAGAAAAAGATCCAGAATTGCCCCGCTGTCGCGACAGCGTTGCGGAGCAACATCGTAACACGATTGGGGCCGGGCTGGGGGATCCCGCAGCGGCCAAACCCAGAGCCAAAGGCCGCTTTGTAAAGAATATTTTTAGGCCCCAGGTCTGGTCACCAGCCGGGGTAAAGTGAGGAGCAGGTTCACAGCACTGGGTTTTAGGGAGTTGGCTATGACCGACGCGCAAGTTTTCACCATCCTGGCCATTGCCCTGGTGCCGGCCGTGATGGCCGCGCTCCTGGGATCCGCCTTGGCCCGCAGCTAGTTTCCATCTGGAATAAGGTTGCTCTGGATCCCTGGGCCTGTCCTACAGAGCAGGCCCTTTTGAGTTGAGGCGCAGAGGCCGCGCCTGGGGCTCTTTGCCATTGGCTAAAGTTGGATTAGAGAGACTACCGGCAGCCGACCCAGAAGCAACTTGAGCCAGGTGGATCTACAGCGGCTTCAGCGCGCCCTTTCTCTAGAGGCGGAGTTGGGATTTACCGACCTGCGGGGGCGAGAGCAGACCTTCTCCCAGTTTTTGCAGAGCGTGTTTGGCCAGGATCCCCCTGCGGGTTGGACGCTGGATGGAGAGGAGCGACGGCGGTGGAAAGAACTGGGATCCCGCTATCGCCTCTACCCCCAGTTGGAGCTGGCGGAGCGGCAGCACCTGGTGGCGGAAACCCGCCGCTGGCTGGATCGGCTGCGTCGTCAGCAAGAGCAAGCCCAATCTGGCCCACCCAGCCCTGCTTTGCCCCCGCCCAAGGGCCTCAGCTTGGAGCAGCCGCTGCAATTTCTCAAGGGCATTGGCCCCAAGTCGGCGGAGAAGCTGGCACAACTGGGCCTGCACACTGTGCGCGATGCCCTCTACTACTTCCCACGGGATCACCTGGACTATTCCCGCCGGGTGCTCATCCGCCAGGCCAAGGTGGGGGAGACCGTTACCCTGGTGGGGACGGTGAAAAGCTGCAGTTGCTTTACCAGCCCCAAAAACCCCTTGCTGACCATCTTGAACCTCAAGATTGCCGACAAAAGTGGCATAGTCACCCTCAGCCGCTTCTACAGCGGGCGGCAATTTGCCCAGCGCAGTTGGCAGGCGGCCCTGGAGCGGCAGTACCCCAAGGGGGCAGTGGTGGCGGCCAGCGGCCTGGTGAAAAAGGGCCGCTTGGGCCTGACGCTGGACAACCCGCAACTGGAGGTGCTGGGGGGAGAGGGCGAGGATCCGGAGAGATTGGGCAAGATTCTACCCGTTTACCCCCTTTCAGAAGGGATCCCCGCCGATCTGGTGCGCAAGGCCGTCCAGCTCGCCCTGCCGGCAGCTGCCTTGGTGGAGGATCCCTTGCCGGAGCCCCTGAAGCGGCAGTTGCAGCTGTTGGACTTGCCCCTTGCCCTGCAGCAGATCCACTTTCCCAAGACGCAAGAGCTGCTGGCCCAGGCCCGGCGGCGGCTGGTGTTCGATGAGTTCTTCTACCTGCAACTTAGCCTCTTGCAGCGGCGGCAGCGCTACCGCGCCCGGGCCCAAGCTGTCCCCCGCTACCAGCCGGCCAGAGGAGAGCTCTTGGACCGCTTCTACCAAATCCTGCCCTTCCAGCTGACCGCTGCCCAGCAGCGGGCCATTGACGAGATCCTGGCGGATCTGCGGGATCCCTTGCCCATGAACCGCCTGCTGCAGGGGGATGTGGGATCCGGCAAAACTGTGGTGGCGGTGGCGGCCTTGCTGGCGGCGATTCAATCCGGCTGGCAGGCGGCCCTCATGGCCCCCACCGAGGTCTTGGCCGAGCAGCACTACCGCAAGCTGGTGGAGTGGCTGAGCCAACTGCAAGTGCCCGTTGAACTCTTGACCGGCTCCACCCCCCCCGCCAAGCGGCGCGAGATCCTGCGGCAGTTGCAGACCGGGGAGCTGCCCCTAGTTGTTGGTACCCATGCCCTCATCCAGCCGGCGGTGCAGTTTCGCAACCTGGGCTTGGTGGTTATCGACGAGCAGCACCGCTTTGGCGTCGAACAGCGGGCTGCCCTGCAACAAAAAGGGGATCACCCCGATGTCCTGACCATGACGGCCACCCCCATCCCCCGCACCCTTACCCTGGCCCTGCACGGGGATCTGGATGTTACCCAAATTGACGAGTTGCCCCCGGGGCGCAAGCCGGTGCATACGGTGGTGGCTCGACCCGGGGATCGCCTGCAGGTGGTGCGGCTGATGGAGCGGGAAATTGCCCAGGGACGGCAGGCCTACGTGGTGCTGCCCCTGATTGAGGAGTCTGAGAAGCTGGATCTCAAGTCCGCCATTGAAGAGCACCAGCGCCTGCAGGAGAAGGTCTTCCCCCAGTTCCGGGTGGGCCTGCTGCACGGGCGCCTAACTAGCAGCGAGAAAGAGGCTGTCATCGAAGCCTTTCGCCGGCGGGAGCTGGATATCCTCGTCTCCACCACAGTGGTGGAAGTAGGGGTGGATGTGCCCAACGCCTCGGTGATGCTGGTGGAGCATGCCGAGCGCTTTGGCCTCTCCCAGCTCCACCAACTGCGGGGGCGGGTGGGGCGGGGATCCGACCAGGCCTACTGCATTCTAATGACGGGATCCCAAAGCGAAGAGGCCCTGCGCCGGCTAAAAGTCCTGGAGCAGTCCCACGATGGCTTTTTCATTGCCGAGATGGACCTGCGCTTCCGCGGCCCTGGGGAGGTGATGGGCACCCGCCAGTCGGGGCTGCCCGACTTTGCCCTGGCCAGCCTCATGGACGACCAAGAGGTGCTGCAGTTGGCCCGCCAGGCGGCCGAGCAGCTCATTGCCCAAGACCCGGAGCTGCAGCAGTGGCCCCGCCTGCGCCGCATACTGGAAGAACGCCAGGCCCGCCTGTTGGGGCCGGCTTTGTTGACGTGACATACTCCCGTCCCTCACCCTAAAGCGCTCCGCGCCGCTGACGCGAACGGGTAGAGGGCGGGCTTCTCGGTGACTCCTGCTACCGCATAGGACGTTTTCCGAGCTTTAAGAACAGGATGCCCCACCGCTCTGGATTTGATTACCCTTGCCGAGTTGTGGTCCCGTGACAGCCTTAGCCCACAGTAGGGGCAATCGTGCCACCTTTCGTGGAGTTTTTTGGGAACCACCTGACCACACCCGGAACACTCTTGACTTGTGCCGTTTGGATTCACTGCAATCGTTAACAGCCCAGCTCTTTCAGCCTTGACCTTAAGGATTTGCAGGAATTGTCCCCACCCGGCATCATAAATAGACTTGGCTAGTCTGGTTCTAGCCAGACCCCCAATAGTAAGCGCCTCATGAGCAATGTGCTTCCCCCTACTTAACAACTCCTTTGCCGTCTTGTAGTGAAAATCTTTGCGCTGGTTGGCTACCTTCTGGTGCGCTTTGGACAACCTCTTTACCGCTTTCTTGTAGCGGTTTGACCCTTTCTTTTTCCGGGATACGGCCCTTTGCAACCGCCTCAGCTTCTTCTCCGTCCGGCGATACAGCCTGTTAAGGGCTCAAGGGGTACAATAGCAGCACTTAGCAAACCAACTTCGGAAGGAGGATGGATTGATCAGTAGTAAAGAAGTCTTCAC
>NZ_JBSSEF010000008.1:0-76088 GCF_054061455.1 Thermostichus sp. OS-CIW-20 | reverse complement strand
TCCAAAATGCCCACTCGCTTGGTGCCTGCTTTCTTAGGGGCTAAATCTTGAGTTTGTTGGTACTGACGCACCCAGCGGTGTACTGTTCTTTTGGTCACCATGAAGCGTTTAGCTACCTGGCGGATGGAGGTGTTACCTGCCTGATAGGCTGCTACAACTCTTTGCCGCAAATCCAAAGAATGAGTCGGCATTCCTTTCTCTCCTTCCTCTTGAATACCTGTACCCTATTTTAAATTAAAAGGCTGTAAGGCTGGCCATCGACTTCTTCTTCTCGTTAAAAGTTGAAAGGGGGTTGCGCAAGCTTCCCTTTTCCTTGTTGGTATGGGATCAGCTCGCCGGATCCTGCTCCACTCTAAAGTCCTTTGGAAGTTCCCCTTTCCCAAAAGCAAGAAGACCCAACCTTGGTCGGGTACTGCCCCAGGCAAGACGGCAGCGCGTCCAGAAACAGCCGCTGTGCCAAAAAGGGAGGGATCCCTTGTCTAGCTAGGGATCCCTCTTCCGAAACCCATTGAGATGAGAACCAGTTAGTCGCGCTCAATGTACAAAAAGAGCACAGCCATGGTTACTGCCGGCAGCAGCCAACCGACAATGGGGACGAAAATCCAAGGAAGATAAGCAGCAGCGTAAGAACCGGTCATGATCTTGCTCCTCTCCAGTGCCTTGACAAGTTTGACAACTCAATTAACCTTAATTCACCAACCCTCGAAAGATGGCGTCGATCCCGGCAAAGTTCTCCAACAAGAAGTAGGCAGCAAACACGCCACCCATACCTCCCAAGAAAAATCCTGCTGTCAGATCCCCCCAGCCACGGGCCGTAGATAGAGGATTGGCGCCCGGCGTTTCCGGCTTGTTTCCAAAGGTAACGCTGCCATAGGCGGACATACAGGCGGTTCCCAGCAGCACAATCGCCATCGCCGTGACCAGCCCGCCCAAATTGGCTGCCTCAGGATAGTCGCGCAGCGGGCCCACCACGATTTCTGGCCCCACCAAAAAATAGCCATGCGCCAACCCAATCTCCAGCCCTCGCAACAGCGGCGATAGGCCAGGCCGGTTAATGGGGAGGTTGTTGATAAACAGACGGGTGAGAGGAGAGTCACTGATGGGCGTTGAAAGATGGCCCTCGCAGGGATCGTCGTTAAAGGTGCGAATGTAATCCATGTCCGAAGATCCTGGCTGGAATTTTGGGATTCATTCTACGGGGCCTCAGTTCTCCTCTCAGCAGCCGCTATCCGGATCGTTAAAAAAGTTCATGCTTGCTTAACAGAGATACAGACCCTCGCGCTTTGGTTCAACGACGCCGTGCCACCCCAGAAGATAGAATGCAACTGCGAGCCGCGCTACACAAAAGGATAGCTTGGTAGCCCCGTACTTTAGTACGCGGCGGAAAAGCCCTTGAGCAACTTTAGTTGCTTCTTTGTTATAGTTAGTACAGAGCTTCTCCAGGAAAACAACCTACTGCGGTGCAAAACCCGCGCGGCAATAACTAACCTGGAGGAACTTAAGTCCGAAGTAAGCAGAACTTTGAGGTTATGCCTCAAAGGACTGTCTAGGGGCGTCTTGACAGCGCCTTCGCGAGTCCATTTTGGGCTGCGTAAGAATCCCCTGGGTGGGAGTGTCAATTTTCCCTGGCAGGCCATCCTCGGTTCCTCCAGAGGGCTCACGCTTCCCTTGCCATTCTCGCCAGAGAACATAGCTCCCGATTGCCAGGAAGCCGAGGCCAGCCAACCATTCTAGCCAGGCTGCCGGGATCACCTGCCCCAGGGATCCCCCTAAGGCTACGCTGAGCAAACTGGCGGTCACCAGGGCGCTGGCAGAGCCGAAAAAGATCGCCCAGGGAGACTTGGACTGGGCGCTTATGAGCAAGGTGGCCAACTGAGTCTTATCGCCCATCTCCGCCACAAACACGGTTAAAAAGGTAACAAGCCAGAGCTGTAGCGGGGATCCCTCTGGCGGGTTGTTGACGGCGGAAGGCGCTTCAGGGGGGGACGGCACCGTCTGCGCTTCCAGGGCAGGAGACAGAGCCAGGTTCTGGCCGGTGGGTTGCCAGTCCACAGAGGCGGCTTCGTTCCAGGGGAGATAGTGCTGCCCAACGGCCCAAAAAACCAAACCGAGAACCAAGGATAAGGCAGTCAGCCCCAAGCCTAAAGCCAGTTGCCTCTGCCAGGAACGCGCTGATGCCATGGTCTCTGCTGTCCGCTAACCACCGACATGCAGCTTATCCTGTAGCGGGGCTCTTTTTCACCGGTTCTGGAAAGAACAAGGGCGCTAGAGTAAAAAGTAGAAGAAGAAGGGGCGTTGGCCGAGCGGTTTAGGCAGCAAACTCATAATTTGCCTTACACAGGTTCGATTCCTGTACGCCCCATCGCCGCAACCTTCTCCGGAGAAGGGCTGTAAACTACCCGACTCCGACTGCCCCCTCAATCCCCCCTATATCCCCCCGTACACGGGGGGACTGGGGGGCGGGGCTCCTGCGGCTTCTGGCTGAATTGAAACCGGCTTGCGAGGGTTTGCCATCCCCAGGCGCTTTGCTGCTGAGGCGACCCCTCCCAGGCAAACCGTCAAAGGCGAGGGCTCGACTCCCTGCGGGATCTCGTATCTAAGGGACGAGGCAGCCAGCGCTCGGGCAAGGCGGCGGGGGATCCCCAGCGGGACTGGAGCCGGCTGAGAAACTCTCCCTGCCAGGTGCGCAAGTCGGCCAAGTTGGCCCCGCCGTTCATGACGGCAAACCAGATATCGCCCCGCTCAGTTGGCAACACGCCCGCCAAGGTGCTGACGCCGCTCAGGGTGCCCGACTTGGCGATCAAGATCCCCGGCAGAAGCCGCCGCTCCAGCACGCCCACATCCTGGCCGACGACGGCAAAGGCATCCGCCAGCGACAAGCCGCGCTCTTCCAGCAACGCCTGGGTTGCCCGCAACATGGCTACATTAGCCCGCGGGGAGATGCGGTTTTCCACCCCCAATCCCGAGCCGTTGATCAGATGCAGCTCTTCTGCCGGGATCCCTGCTGCAGCGCGGGCTATTTGGGCAACCTGGGCCGCTCCTCCCACCGCCTCTGCCAGCATCTCGGCCATGGCATTGTTGCTGTAGAGGTTCATCAGCTTGAGCAGGTGAATGAGGGGAGGCGACTCATGCCTGAGCAAGACCTGGGCCTCCGAAGGGATCTGCTGGGCAACTCGCACCGACCCCAAAATCTCCACCTGCGGCCTGGGGGTGCCGGGGGGCAAGGTCTGGAATTGCGCCTGGGCTTCCGGGGGCCAGAGGCGGGCATCCAGCCCCTGGCGCAGCAGGGATCCCGAACGGGCCCCATCCCGGGAAAAGTTCATGTAGAAGCGGCCCACCACCACCAGATCCCCGCGCACCTGGCGGATCCCCTGGGCGTTGAGGGCGTTCCCCACCGCGAAGGCTTCCTCCCAGACAAAGAAGGGATCCTCCCCCCCCAGCACCCAGAGATCGCCCTGCAAAACTCCGTCCGTTCCCAGCGAACCGGTTGCCAAGTAGGTGGTCACAAAGCGGTGGTGCGGGCCAAACTGCTGCAGAGCAGCCAGGGTGGTGGCCACCTTGGTCAGGGAGGCCGCCGGCAAAGCCTTGGATCCCTGATGTTGCCCCAAAACCTCGTCGCCCCTCTGCAGCCAAACCCCCTGGGCCGTGGAAGCAAAGCCGCGGCCGCTCAACTGGGCCAGGTAGGTCTCCACCTGAGGTTGCAGGGATCCCTGCGCCGTCGCCTGAGCTGAGCTCAGCAGAAGGAACGCCGCCGAGAGCGTCCCCCCCCAGATCGCAACCAGCCGCCAGCCCGGCCGCTGTCGTTGGCAATAGCGTTGCGGAGCACTTTTCACCCAAAATGCCCTCTAAAAACGCCAACCCACCCCCAGAGCGGAGCCCTCAGCTTGGCAACTCCCAGCCGCTTTCTTCTAGCGGCTCCACGTCGATGGTGCCGGGGGGCGTTTGCCGATAAAAATGGCCATCGGCAACAAACAGCGGCTCGCCACAACTGGGGCAAAAGAAGCGGCTGCCCTCGATGGCCTGAGACTCGGACCCACACACCGGGCAGCGATCCGTGGCGATCCAGCGGCGCGCCCACCAGCGAAAGGCCAGCAGCACCAGCACCGGCAGAGAGAGCAAGAACAGCAACAGAGCCACCAACCCGGCGACCAGCCACCCCAGCCCGACACGGGTCAGCAAAGCTGCCAAGGCCAGGGATCCCAGCCAGAAGCCCCAGCCGGTTAGAGAAATGGAATAGGTTTTGGGCTGCTCAAACCGCATCTTTGTTTTCCCTTCCCGTATTGACTACGCTTAGCAACGCCGCCGGGATGCCGCGGGCCTTTTCCCGAGTTATGTTAGCCCAGACTCACTCGAACTATAAGGCCACCTGGGCATACCCTGTAGGCTAGCTCATTTCCAATAGACGCGGGATCCGGTTTCCCGCACCCCTTCTTCTGCCGGCCCAGGCGCTGCCGTTGCTTCTCAAGAAGGCAACAGGATCCCTTTGGCAGCCGAAAGTCAGTGGCGCTATCTTAAATGAGGCTATTATCAATTACAGAACTTATTGACTGTTACGGCGACGTTGCCCAACAGCGGAGGGGGGCATCATGGTCTACACGGAAGAAGCCTTCAAAGCGGAGCTAAATGCCAAAGGCTGGCGAGCCACTCGGCAGCGGGAAATCATCCTCCAGACCTTTCAAAACTTGCCTGAGGGGACTCACCTGAGCGCCGAGGAGCTGCACAAAAAGCTGCGGGAAGAAGGCCACAACATCAGCCTTTCCACCATCTATCGCACCGTCAAGCTGATGGCGCGCATGGGCATTTTGCGCGAGCTGGAACTGACCGAAGGCCACAAGCATTACGAGATCAACCAGCCGGCCCCCCACCACCACCACCATTTGGTGTGCATCAAGACCAACAAGGTCATTGAGTTCAAAAACAACGCCATCCTGAATATCAGCCAGAAGGTGGCTGAAAAGTACGGCTTTAAAGTGCTGGATTGCCAGCTCACCATCATCGGCATCAGCCCGGAGGGACAGCGCTCGATCTTGTAGCCAAACAATTTCTGCAGCTCAGCTCCTGGATAAATGCTTGCCCTGGGCGTTCTGTACTGGGTTTGGGGGGAGATGGGGATCCCTTGGTAGAGAAAATGCCAGAATAGCCGCTGTAAAGTCGAAAGCCATTGGCAATTGAAGCAATAGCTCAGCTTACCCTACCCCCTCCGGGAGACGGCCATGAACGAGCAGGAATTGGCGCAGTGGCTAGAGCAAGCTCTGGCAGACCTGCGTCTGAGAGTTCAGGTGAAGGCCCAGCCCCTCCAAAGCAGTCCTGGGGATTACGCTTTGGTGATCATGATCAACCACCCTGCTCACGTTGCTCTCGACCATGAGAGGCTGACGGCCTGGTTCCAGAAGGCAATTCCCAGCCGCTATCCCCAAGTCAAGCGCTTGGCTCTCTACAGCCGCCCCATCGGCCAACAGCAGGCCAACTGGAAAACTCAGGTGAGGCTGGCTCCGGAAGCGGCGACGGGCAGGGGGGATCCCGCCGACAGTCCAGATCTCAGCCGCTATTGCTTTGTCCAAGACCGCCAGTTGCTCACCGCTGACCTGCCTCAACCCTCCAGCGTGGTGCGCCAGGCGGTCTTGGGTTTTCATAACCTCACCGCTGGGCAAAAGGAAGAAGTGCTGCCCCTGTTGCCCACCTTGTTCCGCAACCCCGGTGCTGTCTCGACGGCAATGCTGTCGGTGGATGCGGCCCTGTGGCTAGAGCCCTTGAAAAGCCTCAATCCCCACGAGCTGCGCCTGTTGAGCGTTTGGCTGAGCCGCTATTGCTTCAACCCCAGCCGCGCCTTGGCCGACTTGGATCCCGCCACCTCCAATCTCAGAACCGGTCAGACCCGACGCCGGTACCGCGCTCCTCAGACAGGGGTCTCGCTGGTTTTGGCCAGCTTTGCTGGCAACCTCACTCTGGCCGCCGGCGTGACCCTGAGCCTGTTGTTCGGCATGGTGTTTGTGTTGGCCCTGGCCGTTTTCGGCACCTTGGAAGGGGGGTTCTCTTTTGGCTCTTTTCTTTCCGCCGTTCTGCTCACCCTGGCCTTCAACGCCCTCATTTTCTTTTTGTCTCCCTGGTTGATGGACTGGATCCAGCACAGCCTCTACAGCACCCAGTGGGTGAGCTTGGCGGAAATTGGGCGTCGCAGCCCAGAGAGCGCGGAGGTGATCGCCCGCGTCTGTCGCCAGTACAAGCTGAAGCAGCCGAAGCTGGGCTTGATCCGCGACCAAAACCCTACTGCTTTTACCTATGGCAGCCTGCCGGATACGGCCCGCATCGTCGTCAGCGAAGGGTTGTTCACCTACTTGGAAGATGAGGAGGTGGCCACGGTCTATGCCCACGAGCTGGGGCATGTGATCCACTGGGATTTTGCTGTCATGACCCTGGCTTCCACGTTGGTGCAGATTCTCTACCTCCTCTACGTCTACCTGCGCGACACGCGCCGAGACCGCAGAGGGGGCAAAAACATAGGTTCCTTGGCTCTGGTCGCCTACTTTTTCTACGTGGCCGGCTCCTACTTGGTGCTGTACCTGTCGCGGGTGCGGGAGTACTTTGCCGATCACTTTGCCGCCGAAATCACCGGCAACCCCAATGCCCTCTCGCGGGCTCTGGTGAAAATAGCCTTTGGCATTGTGCAAGAAGGGGAGCGGCAACAGGATGAGGAAACCCGACAGCGCAGCGCTCGCCTGCTGGAAGGCACACGGGCCTTGGGGATCTACGATGCCAAGGCGGCGGTGATGGCGGGGACAGCCTACCGGGTGGCCGCGGATCCCAGCCAGGTGGGCAGGGTGTTTTTGTGGGATCTGTTTAACCCTTGGGCCGGGTGGATGGAGCTGAACTCCACCCATCCCCTCACCGGCAAGCGGGTGCGGGCGCTGGGCACCTATGCCGAACAACTGGATCTGCCGGTGGAGTTCGACATGGCCAGCGTGGTGGCCCAGGGCAAGCAGCTCAACCGCCAGCAGCTCTACGGCAATTTTCTTCTGGACGTGGTTTTGTTAAACGCCGAGTGGCTGGGGGCGATCTTGGGGATGGTGCTTGGGATCCCCGCTCTGCAGGCGGGGTCTTACGGCATGTTTGCCGGCCTGGTTCTGGCGGGAGCCAGCTTGGGCCTGCTGCTGAAGATGACGGTGATGTACCCCAGCTTGGAAAACCCGCCGGCATTGACGGTGTTGAAGGCGCTGAGCAACCCCTACGCCAGCCCCTTGCGCGGCTTGCCGATGCAGCTAGAGGGGCGGGTGATCGGGCGGGGGGATGCGGGCTATCGCTTCGGCTCAGATCTCAAGTTCCAGGATGAGACGGGGATGATTTTCTTGCGCTATGTTTCTCGGTTTGGGCCGCTGGGCAACTTCCTGTTTGGGGCCAGCCGGGCAGGCAGGCTGGTGGGTCAAGAAGGGACGGTGGTGGGATGGTTCCGGCGGGGGATAGCTCCCTACCTGGATCTGTCCCGCTTCCAGAGCCGCTATGGCGAAGTGGTGACCAGCCATCCGGCCTTTGGACAGGCGGTGCAGGTGGCGCTGGGCTTGATGGCCGCCTTGCTGCTGATGACCGTTTTCCCCTTCTAGGACGGGCTCAGGATGAGGTCGACTGCCCGCTGTCGGCGCGGGCGTAGTCGTCGCTGAAGCGGATAATGTCGTCTTCGCCCAGGTACTGGCCGTTTTGCACTTCGATGATCACCAGGGGGATGACGCCGGGGTTTTCCAGGCGGTGCTTGGTGCAGGGGGGCACGTAGGTGGACTGGTTGGTGGTGATCAGCCGCTCTTCGTTGCCGCAGGTCACTTTGGCGGTGCCGGCCACGACGATCCAGTGTTCGCTGCGGTGGTAGTGCATCTGCAGGCTGAGGCGATGCTTGGGCAGCACCACAATCCGCTTGATCTTGTAGCAGGGGCCCTCGTCCAGCACCGTAAAGCTGCCCCAGGGACGAGTTTCAGTATTGCTCTCGATGAGCTTGTTAAAAACTTCAGCCGAGAAGGTAGCTGGCAGTTTTTCCACTGAGGGCATGGGGGAATTGGGAGTTTCTAGCATAGGCTGCTCTCCTGGGGGCCCTGCCTTCAGCTTATCCTATGGAGCTGGGCAGTAGCCCAACTCCACTCAAATCTTGTGGGATCATGGAGAAGTCTCCTCATCGGGGGAAAAGGCCCTTCTTCTCCATGCATTCCTACCCGGTTCACATCCACGACCGCCAGAAAGACGCCCACTACTTCATCCAGGTGCCTGCCGACCAATATATCCTGGAGGCTGCCGAAGCCCAAGGGATCCAGCTTCCCTTTGCCTGTCGCAACGGCGCCTGCACCACCTGTGCGGTGCGGATCCGGCAGGGATCCCTCTACCAGCCGGAGGCAATGGGGATCTCGCGGGAGCTGAAGGAGCAGGGCTACGGGCTGCTGTGCGTGGGCTATGCCCGCTCCGAGCTGTGGGTGGAAACGCAAGATGAAGATGAGGTGTACGAGCTGCAGTTTGGCCGCTACTTTGGCCAGGGGCGGGTACGAGCGGGGATCCCCCTCGACGATGAGTAATTTTTCTGCCTCAGTTGCCTCTAAAGACCTGCCGCCGTCCCCCCGGCCTTGGCAGCTCCAGGGCTGGCTGTTGGGCTCGGCGGCGCTGATCCCGGTCAACCTGGCCCCTAGTCTGTTGCTGGCGGTGGTGGGGACGGTGCAAAGCTATGGCCGCTACTGGCAGCAAATCCGGCGGGATCCCGGCTTTTGGCTGGCGGGCCTGCTGAGCCTGGCGGTGGTGGTGACAGCGCTGCTGGGGGAGGACTGGCGGCTGAGCTTGCCGGGGATGTTCAACTACTGGCCTTTTCTCCTGATGCTGCCGGCCTTTGCTGCAGCGCTGAGGGATCCCCTCAGCCGCCGCTGCCTGGCGCAGGTGTTGGTGCTGGGCAGTGGCCTGATGCTGCTCTTGGGCTGGGGAGAAGTGCTGTGGGGGTGGCAGGGGCATCTCTTCTTGGGGCCGCTCTGGATTACGGGCGTGGCCGGTGGGGAGCGCCCGGCGGCAGCCTTCACCTCCCCCAATCTCCTGGCCATTTATCTTGTGATCCATCTGGGCTTGGCGGCGGGGCTGTGGGGGGCAACTCAATCTCACCCCACCAGAGCAGGGCTGGCGGCGCTGCTGGGGTTAGGATCCCTGCTGTTGCTGCTGACAGCCTCCCGCAACGGCTGGGGGGCAGGGGGGCTGGCGCTACTGATTGGGCTGGCCCTGCGGCGCTGCTGGTGGGGGCTCGCCTTCCTGGCCGGCTTGGGATTAGCCGGCTTGGCCGCTGCTTTGGACTGGCCCGGCTGGCGGGCGGTTGTCCCTTCCTTGATCTGGAGCCGGTTGGCAGACACCTTTGACCCCCAGGCCCCCTATTTCAGCTCGACGGCCAACCGCCTCGATGCCTGGCGCTTTGCCCTGCAGATGGTGTGGGAGCGGCCCCTGACCGGCTGGGGCTGGCAGAGCTTTCCTGCCCTCTACAATGCCCAGGATCCGCCAGAGCTGCTGGGCCACTGCCACAACTTGTACCTCCATCTGGCGGCAGAAGGCGGGATCCCTCTGCTGCTGGGCTACTTGGCCCTTTGGGGTTGGATCTTGGCGCGGGGCTGGCGAGCCTGGCGTTGCTCCCAAGACGAGATCCTCTTGGGAGTTCTACTGGCCTTGACGGCGTTTTTTGCTGCGGGGCTTTTGGATGTGGTGATCTTGGATGGCCGCCTTCACCTGTTGATCACCTTGCTCTTGGGCGCAGCTTGGGGGGCCAGCCTCGAGCTCCGCTGCAGCCAGGCAAAGAGGGTTCCGGCGGATCCCCAGGCACCCCGGTCAATGCCACAATAGAGTTCCTCCCTTGGGTTTTCTGGGATTACTCTGTTTCGGTTGCCGGATTTTCTTACGTATCGAGTTTAGCTTTGGATGGTCTCACCCGATTTCGATTGACCAAAACTTTGGCGGCGCAGGCCCCGCCCTGAGGACTCTGTCCCGCTTGCGCGAATAGGGCTGGGGAGAACGTCAACCACCTTTTTCCATGGAGCAGCCAATCCCTTCTCTGGCCCCTGATCCCATCAAGCCGGGGGATCTCCTATCCCTGGAGATCACCGACCTAACCCCTGAGGGCGATGGCATTGCCCATACGCTTGGCCACGGGCGGGGTCGGGTGGTGTTTGTCGCCCAAGCGGTGCCAGGGGATCGCGTGGTGGCTCAGATAACTGAGATCAAGCGCAACTATCTGGTCGGGCGAATTCGCTCTCTCATAGCTCCCTCGCCGCAGCGGGTGCGGCCGGCCTGCATTGTGGCGGACAAGTGCGGTGGCTGTCAGTGGCAGCACGTCAGCTACGCTCAGCAATTGGTTACCAAGCAGCAGATCCTCAGGGATGCGCTGGAACGAATTGGCGGTCTTACTCTGCCGGAGCCTGTCCCGATTTTGGGATCCCCGCAGCCGCTGCGCTACCGCAATAAGGTCACCTACCCCATTGCCAAAGCAGAGGGCCAGCCGCTGCGCATGGGCTACTACCGACCGGGCAGCCACCGCCTGGTGAACCTCAACCAGTGCCCTGTGCAGGACGAGCGGCTGGATGTGTTCTTACGGGAAATTAAGCGGGATCTGCAGGAGGCCGGCTGGAGCGTCTACGACGAAAGCCGCCACCAGGGCCATCTGCGTCACTTGGGCTTGCGCATTGGTCGCCGCACCCGCGAGGTGCTCCTCACCTTGGTCAGTTGCAGCCGCGACCTGCCCCACCTAGAAAGGTGGGCCAAGCGCTGGATGCAGCGCTACCCCGACCTGGTGGGGGTTTGTCTCAACCTCAACCCGGCCCGCACCAACACCATCTTTGGCCCGCAAACGGAGGTGATTGCCGGACGGGGATCCCTGCGGGAAGAATTGGCCGGTCTTTCCTTTTGGATTGACAGCACCTCCTTCTTTCAAGTCAACACGGAGCAGGCAGAGGCCTTTTTTACCTGGATAGTGGATCAGCTCCAGCTGCGCGGCGAGGAGATCGTCCTGGACGCCTACTGTGGCATCGGCACCCTAACCCTGCTCTTGGCCCGGCGGGCCAAACGGGCGATAGGGGTGGAAGTCCTGCCGGCGGCGGTGGCCCAGGCCCGCTACAATGCCCAGTTCAACGGCATCACTTCGGCCCAGTTTTTCCAGGGCGCAGTGGAAACGGTTTTGCCAACTCTGCCTCCTGCCGATATTGTGGTGTTGGATCCGCCGCGGCGCGGCTGCGAGCGGCAGGTACTCGAGATCCTAAAGCAGCGACAACCCCAGCGCCTTGTCTACATTAGCTGTCACCCTGCCACCTTGGCGCGCGACCTGCAAATTCTCATGGCCGAGGGATCCTACCGCCTAACCCAATGGCGAGCGGCCGACTTCTTTCCCCAAACAGGCCATGTAGAGGGGGTGGCCTTTTTGGAGCGGGTCTGAGGGCAACTCCAAAAACCTTGCCCAGCTTGCCGCAGAGCCGCCCTCTTGGTAAACGCAGCAGCCAGAGGCGACAAATGCTAACGTCAAAATAGTCAAAATAGTGACCTTAAAGTTTCGCAACGGATCCCTTTCCATTACCCTAGTTTTTCTTCCGCGATCTCGATGCTCAGAGCTGGAATTGTTGGCCTGCCCAATGTGGGCAAATCGACTCTATTTAACGCCCTCTGCGAAAATGCCAAGGCCGAGGCGGCCAACTTCCCTTTTTGCACCATTGAGCCCAACATAGGACGGGTGGCAGTGCCGGATGAACGCCTGCAGGTGCTGGCCAAGATCAGCGGCTCGGCGGCAATCGTCCCCGCCCAGATTGAGTTTGTTGACATTGCTGGCCTGGTGGCCGGCGCCAGCAAAGGCGAGGGGCTGGGCAACCAATTTCTCTCCCACATCCGCCAGGTGGACGCCATCGTACATGTGGTGCGCTGCTTCAAAGATGAGAACATCGTGCATGTGGCCGGCTCCGTGGATCCGGTGCGAGACATGGGCGTGATTAACCTGGAGCTGGCCCTGGCGGATCTGGCCCAGATCGAGCGGCGCTTAGAACGGGTGCGCAAACAGGCCAAGTCCGACAAAACGGCTCAAGTAGAGCTGCAGGCCCTGGAGAAGCTGCAGGCCGCTTTGGACGAGGGCAAGCCGGCCCGCCTGGTGCCCCTCAGCCCAGAAGAGGAGGCCTCCATCAAAGGGCTAGGGCTGCTCACCCGCAAGAAGGTGATCTATGCCGCCAACGTAGCGGAAACGGAGCTGGCCACTGGCAACGCGTGGGTGGAGCAGGTGCGGCAAGTGGCCCAGGCAGAAGGGGCGCGTGTGGTGGTGGTCTCAGCCCAGGTGGAGGCGGAATTGGTGGAGCTGCCGCCTGCAGAGCGACAGGCTTATCTAGACTCGCTGGGGGTGAAAGAAGGGGGGCTGAAATCTTTGATCCGCGCCACCTACGAGCTGCTGGGCCTGCGCACCTACTTTACTTCCGGCCCCAAAGAAACCCGCGCCTGGACAATCCCTGCCGGTGCCACTGCTCCTCAGGCAGCGGGGGTCATTCACTCGGATTTTGAGCGGGGCTTTATCCGGGCGGAAACGATAGCATATGAGGACCTAGTGGCAGCGGGATCCCTGAGTGCCGCCCGAGAGAAGGGCCTAGTGCGCAGCGAGGGCAAAGACTACGTGGTTCAGGAAGGAGATGTGATGCTCTTCCGTTTCCATGTCTAGGACTCCCTAGCCTATTCAGCCAAGCCGTGGTTTCTCAGCAGTGCCTCTAGGCAAAACGACTTATCTAGCCAGGGATCCCTGCTTCCAAGGGGTCTGCTTGACGCAACCGTTTTCCTGAGAAAACTGTTGACGCTGTAACGAAACATCACAATAATTGGACTAGATAAACAAGTACTTTAAGGGATGTATTGATGGATCTGCTGCAATACGGGCCGATGGCCTGGGTTTACCTAGCAATTTTTGCCTCCATCATCTGGTGCATCTGGGGTCGTTCGGAAGACGACATCATGTTTTAGCTCAAGCGGGAGGGGTTCCTCTGCGAGCTAAGGCTACTCCTTGGCCTTAGGCTGGCAGGGGATCCCTCCTAGGTATGGCTTTTTGCCGACCTCAGGTGACGTTTCCCCTCACTCACTCAACCAACTGAGGGTCATACCAAGGCAGATACACAACCGCGGCCCGCGCCACGCAGCCACTCCTCCCCTTCACGGGAGACACCTAGGAATACCCCAAAACAAACGGAGCGAGGGATCTGTATAGATTACTGCCCCCTGCGCTTCCCTACTTCTAGAATTCAGCTAGGCACGCGCTGGTCCTATCTGGGGCGGCTGCTCTGACAGCGAATTAGCTTGCAGGAGTTATGGGCGTTACCAGCTTGCTCTCTCGCCGTCCCCTGCCTGGGGCAGAACAAACACCGGAGGGGTACTGCCTTTCCTGGCGGGGTGTGGCGGTGATGGGGGTACTCAATGTAACCCCCGACAGCTTTAGCGACGGCGGCCAGTGGGGATCCGTGGAAGCTGCCGTGCAGGCAGCCAGAGCCATGGCAGCGGCGGGGGCCTTGATTGTGGATATCGGCGGCGAGTCCACCCGTCCGGGGGCAGAGCCGGTACCGGTGGAGGTGGAATGCGACCGGGTTTTGCCCGTGATTCGGGCTCTAGAGGGATCCGGCATTCTCATCAGCGTCGATACGCGCCGAACGGAGGTGGCAGCGGCAGCTCTGGCGGCTGGAGCGCACATGATTAATGACGTCACCGGCCTGCGCGATCCGCAGATGATGCAGCTGTGTGCCGAGAAGGGGGTGCCGGCAATCATCATGCACATGCGGGGAGAGCCCCGCACCATGCAGCAGCTTACCCACTACGAGGATCTGGAGGGAGAAGTTTTTGGGTTTCTCAAGGATCAAGCGGAACGGGCCCTGGCAGCCGGTGTTCCCAGCGTGGTTTTGGATCCCGGCCTGGGCTTTGCCAAAACCGCCGAGCAGAACATTGCCCTCCTCAGAGCGCTGCCGCGGCTGGTGGCCTATGGCTACCCGGTGCTGGTGGGAGCCTCGCGCAAAAGTTTTGTTGGCCAGCTTGCCGGCATTGCTGTGCCTAGAGAGCGGGATAGCGCCAGCGTAGCCGTGCACCTCTTTGCCGCCAGCCGGGGCGCTACCCTGGTGCGGGTGCACAACGTCCCCGCTCATGTCTCGGCTCTGGCGGCCTGGGCAGGTCTCCACGATGAACCCAACTAGGCTGGTGCTGCGGGGTCTTAGCTTCCATGCCCACCACGGCTATCGTCCTGAGGAGGCCGTGTTGGGAGGGCGCTTTGTGGTGGATGTGGAGATGCAGCTTGGTTGGGTTCCCCAAGCGGATGACCTGGCCCACACAGTGGACTACGCCCAGGTGTACGAGGCGGTGCGGGAAGAGGTAACCCAGCGACGCTACCGGCTGATCGAGACGTTGGCAGACCGGATTGCTGAGCGGCTGTGGCAAAGCTATCCCCAGGTGGAAGCCCTGACGGTGCGGGTGCACAAGCCACAGGCCCCCCTGCCCGGTTTGTTCGACGATGTCTACGTGGAGATTGTCCGCCACCGTTCTCCCAATAGCTAACCCTCGATGCAGCCCGACCTAGCCTACATTGCCCTGGGCAGCAACCTAGGGGATCCGCTGCAGCAATTGCGCTCGGCTGGGCAGAAGTTGCTCAGGTTGGGCCAGGTGGTGGCTCGCTCCAGCCTCTACCGCAGCCCCGCCCAAGGGGGGCCACCCGGCCAGCCCGACTACCTCAATGCTGTGGTGGCGTTGGATCCCTTTCCCCCTTACCAATCGCCCCTGGAGTTGCTGAGGGCGCTGCTGGCCATCGAGCAGGAGGCAGGGCGAGTGCGGCGCAGCCGCTGGGAGGCCAGGACCCTGGACTTGGATCTGCTGGCAATGGGCAACCGGATCCTGAAGAGCCCTGAGCTAACCCTGCCCCACCCTCGCATGATGGAGCGCCCTTTTGTCCTGGCCCCGCTGTGCGAGATTGCTCCCCATTGGCGCCACCCCGAAACCGGCATAGCCGCAGCTGAGGCGCTGGCTGCCCTGGATAGCTCCTGGCTGGAGCGCACTGACCTAGGCTGGGATTGAGCTCTTTAGCGCAGCCGCCATTTTCGCCGCCAGATCCACCAGCCGCGAGGCATAGCCGTACTCGTTGTCGTACCAGGAGAGCACCTTCACTGTGCGATCCCCTAGCGTCATCGTCGACTCCAGATCCACAATCGAAGAATGGGGATCGCCGATGATATCGGCCGAGACAATGTGCGGCGGGGCAATGGCCAGGATCCCGCGCATCGGCCCCTCAGCAGCCTCGACAAAAGCTTGGTTGACCGCCTCTTTGGTGATAGGCTGCTCGGTGCGCACGACAAAGTCCACAATCGAGCCGGTTAGGGTGGGCACCCGCAGCGCCAGGCCGTCCATCTTCCCTTTCAGGGCAGGCAAAACCTCGGCAACTGCCGTGGCTGCCCCAGTGGTGGAAGGCACAATCGACACCGCCGCCGAGCGGCCCCGGCGATAGTCCTTGGGATCCGGGCGATCCACAATGGCCTGGGTGGCGGTGTAAGCGTGGCAGGTGGTGAGAAAGCCCGTCTCGATGCCGAAGCGATCCAGCAAGACCTTGGCCAGCGGCGCCAGACAGTTGGTGGTGCAGGAGGCGTTGGAGACGATATGGTGCCGCTCTGGGTCGTACTGGTCGTCGTTAACCCCCATCACCACCGTCAGGTCGGCGCCTTTGGCAGGGGCGGAGATGATCACTTTCTTGGCGCCGGCTTCTAGGTGTTTGGCCGCCCCCTCCCGCTTGGTAAACAGGCCGGTGGACTCTATCACCAGGTCAACCCCGAGGTCTTTCCAGGGCAGTTGCGCCGGATCCCGTTCTGCCAGAACCCGGATCTTGTGGCTGCCGACTTGCAGGTGGCCATCCACAACGCTCACCGTCTGGGGCAGGCGCCCGTAGGCGGAGTCAAATTGCAGCAAGTAGGCCAAGTTCTCCGGCTCGGTGAGATCATTAACCGCCACCACCTCCAGCCCTCGCCCCGGCTGGGAGAGCAGCGCCCGCAAAAACGACCGGCCAATGCGGCCAAATCCGTTGATGGCTACCCGTGTGGTCATGGCAATCCTCCGGTATCAGTTCATGGTCATGGGTCGAGAGCTGCGGCGCAGGAGACGCCAACCCCTTAGGGATAGGTTAGAAGAAGAACGGGATCCGCCTTGCCTTTGCACTTCAGATCTCCAGATTTGGATCCCAACGGAGATTTGCGATTTAGGCTAACCCAGGAATTGCCGGTAGAGGAATTCAGATGAAGGTATTGCTGACCAACGATGATGGCATCGAGGCGGCGGGGCTGGCACACCTCAGACTGGCCCTCAGCGCTCTCGTTGCCGAGGAAAACTGCTGGATTGTGGCCCCCCACCAGCCGATTTCCGGCTGTAGCCACCAGGTAACGACGGGGCGGCCCTTTCGCGCCTGGGCCCGCGGCGAGCGCACCTTTGCCGTCGAGGGATCCCCTGCCGACTGTGTGCGGGTGGCCCTGTTTAAGCTCGCCCCTGCCGTGGATTGGGTGCTTTCTGGCATCAACGAGGGAGGGAATCTGGGATCGGATGTGTACTTGTCCGGCACGGTGGCGGCGGTGCGGGAGGCGGCGCTGCGTGGGATCGGAGGGATCGCCATTTCCCAGTATCGGGCAGGGAGCCAACCCATCGATTGGGAGCAGGCCCAGCGGTGGACGCGGGAGATCCTGGCCGAGCTGATGGAACAACCCCTGCCAGCCGGCTCCTTCTGGAATGTCAACTTGCCCCACCTGCCACCGGGATCCCCTTTGCCGGAGCGAGTTTACTGCCCCCTCTGCACGCAGCCGCTGCCACTCGATTACGCCGTAGAAGCAGAGGGGGAAGGCTTGGCATCGCTGTGGTTTCGCTACCAGGGGCGCTACGCAGAGCGAGCCCGCGATCCCCAGACCGATACCGATATCTGCTTCTCCGGTCGGATCGCCATCACCCAGGTGCACCTGTGCTCAGGAGCTCCCAGGTGAGGGGGTGAGGTTGCGGGCGATGGTTCTCAGCCGCTGCAGCCGCAGTGCCGTCAGGATATCGGTGGGATCCAGCTTGAGAACCTGCTCCAGGGCATCTGCTAGGTGTTGGGCTGCCTCTTGGCGGGTGTAGCCGCGGAACTGGGCGCGGCGCAAGGCAAACTCGTCGGCATCGAAATGGGCGCTCTCCCGATTCAGGTTTTGCCAGATCTGCCGCACCGAGAGCGCCGTGATGCCCCCCGCCAACAGGGCAGAAAACGGGTGCTGCAAAGAGAGCTCTGCCACGGTGGTGATGCCACCAAGCAAGGCCAGCGACTGGTAAAACCCCGGCTGTAGCCAGTTGCGGTTGTCGAACCAGCCCACCTCCCGCAAAAACAGCAGATCCCGCTGCGGCTGCGGGATCCCTTGCCAGCGGCGAAAATCGATGGCAATGATGCCCTGCGGCTGCCAAGGGGCCTTGCGGCGGGAGAACAACAGGGCCTCACCTCCCGAGTGGGGGACAACGCGGATCAAGGCCCGGAGAGAAGCGGGAAGCAGATCCCGCAAGCGTTCGATCTCTTCTTTTTGAAAGGTTTCCAAGGGTTTGAAGTCTGAGCGGCTGGTCATAGTTTTACCTGTAGAGGCACGGAGAGAGAGGATCCCACCTACCCCCCGGCAGCCTTGCGGCCCTGAACACCCCAGACCTGAAAAACCCTGCCAGGATTAGTCTACCGCATCTTCAGGTCGCCAGTAGCAGCCCCCCAGGGCAAAAAGCGCCAGCAAGTTTGCTTAGACTGAGAGGAAAAGTCTACGCCTCGATCCGAGCCAATGCCAGTTTTACCGGAACCCAGCGAACAGAGCGCCGGCAGCCCCCTTTACACCTATGCCTTCTTGCCGATGCCAGACGCGCCGCTTTGGCATTTCATTCAACAAACTCAAGGGATCCGCGGGCCGCTGCAGGTGTTTTCTCCCACAGGAGGCCGAATTGCCGCTGCTGTGGAGCCGATGCCGGATCCTGCGTCGCTGCAGGCTTCGGATGAGGTGCTGCTGCGTTCTGCCCTGCGCCACGACCAGGTGATCTGCCGGCTGTTTGCCCAGATGCCGCTGCTGCCCCTGCGCTTTGGCACCTGCTTTCTCTCAGCCGAAAAGCTGGGATCCCACCTATTGGCCCAGCAGGCGGAGTACGAACAGGCCCTCGCGGCCATCGGGGGAAGAGCCGAGTACTGCCTGAAAGGAAAACTGTCGCCCCAGCCCCCCCCGGATCCCCAACCCGCTCCCAGCGGCACAGCCTATCTGTTGGCCCGCAAACAAGCCTATCTCCAGCAACGACAGGCCCAAGAGCGGCAAGAACAGGAGCTGGCGGCCCTGCAGCAGCTTTGGCCTTCTACCTGGCCAGTGCAAAGAGGGGATCCGCAGCCGGGAGAAGTCCTGCGGCTTTACTTCTTGCTCACCCCTGCCGAACGGGAAACGGCAGCCCAGCTCGCCCAAACCTGGGTAGCAGCACACCCCCACTGGCAATTGGACTGGAGCGAGTCCCTGCCCCCCTATCACTTTGTGGGTGCCCTGCGGGATCCCTCCAGATGTACTCAGTAGTGCCCTAGCAAAAGGATCCCGTTTCGCGCGCCCGGAAACCCTGACCCAGCGAGGATGCAATGTTTTGGCTGTAATTTTTCAGGGTATTACTTACGGATTCTGGTGAGGGATTGGACTACACTACTATTTTTGAAAGTGACCTCCCGTCCCCTCAGCCGTCATGACCCTGGAAACATTTTTTACCCAGCTCAACGCCAACGGCTTAACGATTGCCATCCTGCTCTTTGCAGCTCCTTGGTTGGTTTGGGTTCTCTGCCACTGGATCCCAGGGCAGTGGGAAGAGCCTTTTTTGCTCAGCTTGAACATTGGCTTAGCAGCGGCAAGCCTTGTCCTCTGGGCCGGTTACTTGGCCTATGCCACCAACACGGCCGGCTGGCAGGCGGTGGTCAAGCAGGCGGATATGTTCTTGTTGCTGGTGCCTCCCTACTATTTCCTTAGCTCCATCTGGGTGGCACGGCAGCGCATGCCCCTCTCGCGGGTGCCGGCTTTCCGCACCTTGCAAGGGATCAGCATTTTGGCGGCGGTCTATCTCATCCTCTCTTGGCTCAGCCGCCGGGTCTATGTTGTCTTTTTCTCTTACCTACCCTTTTCGGCCTTTCTGTGGATCCTGGCGGGGTTGTTGGGGGTGGCCTATATTGGCTATCGCATCCTCTTTGGGAATCCGCCCCAGTACCCGCCCGAAAGCTGAGGGGCTGGCCGACAGGGACTAGAATTCGAAAGAAACCCTTTGCAACGGCAATGGTGACAGTCCCTCTGATTTCAGCCCTGAACATCGACTACCGGCCTTTGCAGGAGTTGTTAGCGGCGGGAGCTTGGCTGGAAGCGGATCGGCTGAGCCTGCAACTGCTGTGCCGGGCGGCGGGGGAGGGGGCGGCGCGGCGGGGCTGGCTGTACTTTTCCGAGGTGAGCCGGATCCCGGCAGAGGATCTGCGCACCATCGATGGCCTGTGGCGGGCGGCCTCCGGGGATCGCTTCGGCTACTCGGTGCAGCGGCAACTCTGGCTGGGGGTCAACCGCAACTGGGAGCGCCTCTGGCCGCTGATTGGCTGGAAGCAAGGCTACCACTGGACTCGCTATCCCGACGAGTTCACCTGGGATCTGTCCGCTCCCAAGGGCCACCTGCCCCTTTCCAACCAACTGCGGGGGGTGCGGGTGCTGGAGGAGCTGCTTACCCACAGAGCTTGGGAAGACCTATCCGGCTGAGCGTCTTTTGAATCTTATTGAATCTAAGTTGGATTGGACTGTGGCCGAGCAACTGCAACTGACCCAATTTCCCCACCTGCCCGGCGATCTGGCCCAAGCCTGCGAGCAGGCCATCCAGGCCACACGCCTGGCCCTGCAAGCGGGATACCGCCGCTTGCTCATCGAGATCCTGGCCCCCGACATCAAGCCGGAAGTCTTGGCTCGTCCATTTTTGGAGTTGGTGCCGCCACCGGCTTTGGTGTTGTTCAGCGATGCCGGCGGAGCGGCCCTGGCCCAGCGGGAATGGGGATCCCTCCCCGACGGGATCCAACTGCAGAGCCTGACTGCCCGCACCCAACCTACGCCAGAACAAAGTGTCCTGTTCGTGATGCCGGCGGTTTACAGCCTGGATCAGGTGGAGCGGGTTTGCCAGTTGGTGAGCGGCGGCGATCCCTCTGGGCTGGCGGCCAAAGGCCGGGATCCCAAGCCCGTCGTTCTCCTCAACCCGCAACTTCAGGATGCCGCCGCAGTGGGGGTGGGGTTGGCCGGGCGCCGGCTGCGGCAACGCTTCCTGAGCACCTTTGAGACCAGCTACTACCTGCGCTCGCTGGTAGAAGGAGCCCTGTTTCGCGCCTACCCGGATCCCTGGAGCGTGTGGCAGCAGGAAGAGCCCGGCCTCTACAGCGTCCTCAAAACCTTTAGGGCTCGGCCCAGCGGCGAAGAAGTGGCCGAGCTGTTCAGGGCCAGCAAGAGAGGGGATCCCTGGTGGAGCTGGCGGCGCTGGCTGGGCGGGATCCCATGATCGACCTGCAGCTTCAAGACTGGTGGTCGCGGCAACGGCTCACCCAGCTTAGCTACCCCAACCTATCTCTCAGCGGCGCAAGTGTGTCTTTGCGAGTCATTTTAGAGCCATTTAAAAACGTCGGCGCGATCTGGTATTCAAAGATTTATGGAGAGTATCAGGATAATGTTTTATTGCTGGCCTGCTCTCCAGATTTAGAAGGACTATCGGATCGTGTAAGATGCCTAGAACAGTCTCCTATTCAGAAACTTTGCCGAGAAAATTTTTCCAAACATTTTACTGAATATTTGCTAACTGATGCCGTCGCCTATGAATTAGAAATCCGATTTGAAGGCAAAGACTTTCTTGTTGTCGACCAAGAGAGGCTTGGAAATAGAGTTGTCCACCAAATCTACATTCACGACAACTGCTTTTTCAAACCCGTAGAGGACGATCTCCTAAGCAAGATTATCGGTTGCGTTCTTGAGCAACATAGCTTCTACTTAGGGCAGGAAATCGACTGGTCAGAGATCTCGGCGAGATTAACTGATCACTTGCTCACTTCGAGCAAAATCGAGATCCAAAGCGATCCCAAGAGGCAACATGTGTGGATCCCACAGCTAGAAGAAAAAAGTATCCTCTCGGATCCCTTTTTCAAAAAGCTTTCGGCCAGGGCACAGTGGTTATTGAAGGCAGATAAGCCCGTTTTAGAAAGAAAAAAGCCACTGCCTGAAGGGTTCGCCAGCATCTAATGCTTCTGATGATATTTTTGCCCCCTAGCTGCAGCACCTTCCCCAGGGCAGACTGCTCGTATCGCTGCTCCTATCGGAAAGGGACTGGGGGTGAGGGGAGAGACTGGAAGGGTCAGCGGCGCGACGCGCCAGGGCATTGTCTCAAACTACTCTGATATCGATCCCAAAGTTCCAATCCAGTTCCAATTTCGGTGATAGAATCACAACACGCTAGGAGTGTCTGGGGGCTGCCCCCAGGCTGAGATTACATCCTCAGAACCTGATCTGGGTCATACCAGCGTAGGAAAGCGAGTACCGGAGTTGACACCATGCGCAGCGAATGGGTTGCCCGCCGTCGTGGGCAAGCAAATGTTACGCAAATGCACTTTGCCCGGCAGGGCGTGATTACCGAAGAGATGGACTACGTGGCTCGGCGAGAGAACCTACCGCCGGAGCTGATCCGCTCAGAAGTGGCGCGGGGCCGCATGATCATCCCTGCCAATATCAATCACACCAACCTAGAGCCCATGTGCATCGGGATCGCCTCCCGCTGCAAAGTCAATGCTAATATTGGCGCCTCCCCCAGCTCCTCTGGATTAGCCGAAGAGCTGGAAAAGCTGAAATTGGCCATTAAATACGGCGCCGATACCGTTATGGATCTGTCCACCGGCGGCGGCGACTTGGACGAAATTCGCACGGCTATTATCCAAGCTTCTCCGGTGCCCATCGGCACGGTGCCCATCTACCAAGCTCTAGAAAGTGTCCATGGCAATGTCGAAAAACTCTCGGCAGAAGATATCTTGCACATCATCGAAAAGCAGGCCCAGCAAGGGGTGGACTACATGACCATCCATGCCGGGATCCTCATCGAATATCTGCCATTGGTGCGCAACCGTCTCACAGGAATTGTCTCTCGCGGAGGTGGGATCCTGGCCCGTTGGATGTTGGCCCACCACAAGCAAAACCCGCTCTACACCCACTTCCGCGACATCATCGAGATCTTCAAGAAATACGATGTTTCTTTTAGCCTGGGCGATGCTTTGCGGCCCGGATGTCTGCACGATGCTTCTGACGAGGCCCAGATGGCGGAGTTGAAAACCCTGGGGCAGTTGACCCGCATGGCCTGGGAGCACGATGTGCAGGTGATGGTGGAAGGGCCAGGGCACGTGCCGATGGATCAAATTGAGTTTAACGTGCGCAAGCAAATGGAGGAATGCGACGAGGCTCCTTTCTACGTTTTGGGGCCGCTGGTAACCGATATTGCCGCTGGCTACGACCACATCAGCTCTGCCATTGGGGCGGCCTTGGCCGGCTGGTACGGGGCGGCGATGCTCTGCTACGTAACTCCCAAAGAACACCTGGGCTTGCCCAATGCCGAGGATGTGCGCAACGGCCTCATTGCCTACAAAATTGCCGCCCACGCTGCCGATATTGCCCGCCACCGTCCTGGGGCCAGGGATCGAGATGACGAGATGTCCAGAGCCCGCTACAACTTTGATTGGAACCGACAATTTGAGTTGTCTTTAGACCCAGAGCGGGCGCGAGAATATCACGACGAGACCTTGCCGGCAGATATCTACAAAACGGCGGAGTTTTGCTCGATGTGTGGACCGAAGTTCTGCCCCATGCAGACCAAAATGGACGCAGAAGCGTTGAGCGAGCTGGAGCGATTCTTGGCCAAGCAGCCAACAGCTTAGGCATTAGCTTGCCCTGGGCCTCGAACGAAGTTGGAATCGACCTTGGTTCCATCCCTGCTCTCGGGGGAGTGGGGAGGGGCTCTCTCTGCAAGCTATGCTGGGTTATAGAGAAACCCTTGCGGTTGTCTCTGTGGAGGAGAGAGAAGAGCATGGCACTGAAGCAACTTGGACATGTTGCTGTCCGCGTAGAAGACATCTCTAAGGCAGTAGAGTTCTACGAAAAGTTGGGGATGGTCAACGTCTGGAAGGATCCCGACTGGGCCTATATGAAAGCCGGAGACGATGGGCTGGCACTCTTGGGGCCGGGCTACCGGGCGGCAGGGCCCCACTTTGGCTTTGTCTTCAGCAGCAGGGAGGAGCTGGAGGAGCAGCATCGGCGCTTGCAAGCCGCAGGGATCCCGGTAGGGGCCATTCACAGCCATCGGGATGGCACTGCCTCCTTCTATGGCAAGGATCCCGATGGCAACCTGTTTGAGTTTCTGTACGAGCCGCCAGGCACTTTTGACCAAGCCAAGGCCAAGACAGCCGAGGCAAGTGCTTGAGCTCTGAACTGCTATCGCGCACAAGCAAGCTAGGGGCCGTGGGCGTCCTTCTGTAGCCCTAAGCAATCTTGCTGAGCAGCCCAGCTGCCCAATCGAGAAGACGGTTCACTTCTTCTGAGGTTCTGGCTTCCGAGTAGAGCCTCAGCAGAGGTTCGGTGCCGCTGCCCCGGATCATCACCCAACTGCCGTCGGCAAGGCTAAACTTGTGGCCGTCGCGATCGAAATGCTTGATTACCTTTTGCCCCAGGATCTCAAGGGGGGGATCCGTCTGTAGCTGCTGGAAGAGCCGGGTTTGTTGACCTTGATCCGCCAGGTGCAGGTCGCGGCGTAGGTAAACTGAGGTGAACCCTTCCCGTTCTTGCAAAGCTCGGTAAAGGGCGCTCAGATCTTGCCCGGTTTCGGTGACGGCTTCGATCAAGTACAGGGCAGAGAGGAGGGCATCCCGCTCGGGGATGTGGCCCAGATAGCCGATGCCGCCCGATTCTTCTCCCCCCAGCAACACCGGTGTGCTCAGCATGCGCTCGGCGATGTACTTAAAGCCCACCGGCGTTTCCGTAACTGGCAGGCCATAGCGCTCGGCCACCTTCACGAATAGCTCCGAGCCGCTGATGGTTTTGACGATCTCGCCCCGCAGGCCGCGCCGCCCCGCCAAGTGGTCGATCAAGATGGGAATGAGGATCTGCGGGCTGAGAAAATGGCCTTGCCCATCGAGGGCAGCAATGCGGTCGGCATCGCCATCGAAGACCAGACCCATCTTTAACGGGGCGGGATCCGCTGCGATGATCTGGGCAGAGGTCTGCAGGTTTTGCGGCAGCGGCTCCGGTGGGAACCCGCCAAACAAGGGATCCCGACGTGCCTGCAATTCGATCACCTTCTCCCCCAACAGGCGGCTGAGGCCCCCGGCGCCAGAGCCAAACATGACATCCACCCAGATCTTGGCCGGGGATCCTTTGAGCTTCTCCAGATCCACAAAGCGGCTGAGCTGAGCCAGGTAGCCGGGCCAGGGATCCCAGGTTTCGATGGGGGCTGGGTTGGATGCGAGAGGTTGCAGGTGGTGCAGCTCCTGCTCGATGGCGGCGGTAACCTCCGGCGGCACGGAGCCGCCAAATCCGCCTTTGACCTTGAGGCCGGAATAGTGGGGCGGGTTGTGGCTGGCGGTGATCACCAAGGCGCCGTGGCAGCCGCGCTCTTTGGCCGCCCAGCTAAAGGCCGGTGTCGGGGCCACACAGGCAGAGAGATAAACCGGGATCCCCAGCCGCGCCACCACCTCGGCAGCGTGGGCAGCAAATTTTTCTGAGAGAAAGCGGTTGTCGTAGCCGATCAGGATCCCTGCCCCAGGATAGGTGCGGGCCAGCACCTGGGCGCTGGCCTGGGCGGCAATGCCCAAGTTCTGGAAGGTAAAGCCATCGGCGATCACGGCTCGCCAGCCGTCAGTGCCAAAACGAATGGAGTTCCCGGCCATGATTGCACCCAGATCCACCCCGACTACAGAGAAGGATAGCTTGGTAGCCCTGCACTTGAGGGCAGGGCGGAAAAGCCCGTAAGCAACTTTAGTGGCTCGCCAAGAGTTGCCACCAAGGCGTACCGTTCCCAGGCGAGCACCGACCGGTGGCAAGCGTCCGAACGTCTCAGCCAACCTGCAAAGACTTCGTCCCGCTGACGCCATCAGAAGAGTAAGCAGAACCTTGGGGCTTTGCCTCGAGGAACTGTCTGGGGGCGTCTTGACAGCGCCTTTACGAGGTCGTTGTTGAACTGCGTAAGAATCCCCTGCCTTTAGGCGGTGGGAGTGTCAAATAGCACGGCGGAGCCGCCACCCCACTCCCCCGTTTCAAAAACGGCAGCGGCTGGGTGGGGTCGCAAAAGCTGCGGAAACGGCTACAGTAACCTGGAAAGCGTTCCGCTCCTAATGAGCCATGACTCAGCAACTGACTCTCGACGGACTGGGATCTGGATCGGGTGGGGGATCCCGTCTAGGGCGAGTAATCGTAACCGATTTGCAGGGGGAGATGCAGCGCTCCTACCTGGAATATGCCATGAGCGTGATCGTGGGGCGGGCCTTGCCGGATGTGCGGGATGGCCTCAAGCCGGTGCATCGCCGCATCCTCTACGCCATGCACGAGCTGGGCCTGACGCCGGATCGCCCCTACCGCAAGTGCGCGCGCGTCGTGGGGGACGTGCTGGGGAAATATCACCCCCACGGGGATCAGGCGGTCTATGACGCGCTGGTGCGCATGGCACAAGACTTTTCCAGCCGCTACCCCCTGGTGGCGGGGCACGGCAACTTCGGCTCGGTGGACGACGACCCGCCGGCGGCCATGCGCTACACGGAGTGTCGGCTGGCGGAGCTGAGCCACACAGCCCTTCTGCAGGGGATCTCCGAAGCAATTGTGGACTTTATGCCCAATTTCGACGGCTCCCAGGCGGAGCCCACCGTCCTGCCGGCCCGCCTGCCCATCTTGCTGCTCAACGGCTCTGCTGGCATTGCCGTGGGCATGGCCACCAACATCCCGCCCCACAACCTGGGGGAAGTGGTGGACGGCCTGCTGGCTTTGATCGACGAGCCCGATCTCAGCCCTGAGGAGCTGTTGCGCTGGATCCCGGGGCCGGACTTTCCCACCGGCGGCCAAATTGTCGATGGCCAGGGGATCCGCGAGGCCTACCTCACCGGCCGCGGCTCCATCACCCTGCGGGGAGTGGCCCGCTTTGAGGAGATCCAGCCGGGCAGAGGACGCCACCGCCGGCCCGCCCTGATCATCAGCGAGTTTCCCTATCAGGTGAACAAGGCTGCCTGGCTCGAGAAGGTGGCCGAGCTGGTCGCCCAAGACCGTCTCAGCGGCATCGCAGATTTGCGGGATGAGTCGGATCGCAGCGGCATGCGCGTGGTGGTGGAGCTGAAGCGGGAGGCCAACCCGCAGGCGGTTTTGCAGCAGTTGTACAAGCTCACCCCCTTGCAGAGCACCTTTGGGGTGATCCTGTTGGCCTTGGTGGAGGGAAAACCCCAGCAGCTCAGCTTGAAGCAGATTTTGCAGCACTTTTTGCAATTTCGCGAGGCCACTCTCAAGCGGATGTTTCGCGCCGAACTGCAGCAGGTACAGCGCAAAGCCGAAGAGGTGGCGGGGATGGTGCTGGCCCTGGCCGATCTGGAAGGGGTAATCGACCTGCTGCGGCAAGCGCCCGATAGCGCCACGGCCAAAGCCCAGCTGCAAACCCGCTTGGGCTGCACCTCCCAGCAGGCGGAGACGATCTTGGCCATGCCCCTGCGCCGCCTGACAACCTTGGAGCGGGAGCGCCTCTATCAAGAGCAAGCCGAGCTGCAGGCCCGCATCGCCGAGCTGCAGGGACTGCTGCAAGATCGCCGCAAGCTCTTGAATTACCTGAAAAAAGAGCTGCGACACTTGAAAAAAACCTTTGCGGATCCCCGGCGCACCCAGATTCTCTCGGCCTCGGAACTGGAAGCGGAGGCGGCCCAGATCCCCGGCGGCGAAGCCGGCGAAGACAGCCGCTTTCTGCTGCAACTCACCCGCAAAGGCTACGTGCGCCGCCTGCCTCTGCCTGGGCCTCGCTCCCGCAGCAACCCGGCGCAGCGGGAATTGGGAGAAGATACCCTGGTCAGCCTGGAATGCGTGACCCCAGAGCAGGCAATCTTGGTGCTCACCGCCAGCGGCAGGGCTTTCACCGTGCCCATCGAAGGGATCCCCCTCAGCACCGGCTCCTCGCGGGGGGTGCCTCTGGTCACCCTTCTCCCCAACCCCGAGCCGATTGTTGCCGCCTTCCCGTTGGATCCCGTTCGCGTCAGCGGTGCGGAGCACTCTCCCGGCGAGGCCAGCTTGGTGGTGCTCAGCCGGCAGGGGCGGATCAAGCGGGTGGCCTTGGCGGAGCTGGTGGGCCTCAGCCAACGGGGAGCCGCCGTCTTGAAGCTCAAAGAAGGAGACGAGCTGGGCTGGGCGGCCCTTTGGCATCCCGGCCACCAAGGCTACAGCGTTGTCCTGGCCACCTCCGGCGGGCGGGTGCTGCGGCTGGACGCCGAACAGATCCCCTTGATGGGTCGGGCAGCTATGGGATCCCCAGCTCTACGTTTGGGGCGCACAGAACAGATCGTCGGTATGGCGCTGCTGCCCCCGCAAGGGATCTTAGTTTTGGCCAGCCGGTCGGGGTATTTGAAGCGGCTACCCCTGGGCGAGATCCCCATCCTGGAGCAGGGTAAAGTGGGCGTGTCGGCCTTTCACTTCTCCAACAAAGGGGATGGCTTGGTGGGCTTGGTGGGTTTTCCCCCCGATCTGGCGGCGCACCCCCATCTGCAAGTGGATGTGATCGCGGAGTCCGAGCGGGTACACTCCTTCTCTCCTGAGGAAATTCCCCTGCAAGGCCGGTCCGGCGGCGGATCCCTGTTGGTCAAGGGGGAGCAGGTTAGGGAGTTGCGCCTGTTTTGGCCGCAGTGGCTGCCGGAGGGCGGGATTGGATAGCTCTGGAGCTTTTGGGGGAAAGCAGAAGTCTGGATCGCTAGGACAGAGAGCCATCCCCAGGCGAGGCAGAATCAGGCGGCTGGGAGCCGGGATCCGGCGCTTCGGGATGGCGGACAGGCTTAGGGAGAGTGCCACCTGACTTAAGAACCAGGCAGCGCACAGTTTGGTGCAGTTCCTCCAGCAAAATGCCGATGGCAGAGCGGAAGTCCCGGTGGTCATCCCGCATTTGCTCCAAAATGGCGCGGATGACTTCCTTACAGTCCTTCAGGATGTGCTGCTGCTGGGCGATGATCTGCACCAGCTCGCTCTGTTCCTTGAGCAACTCTCGCAAACAGGTACGCAGCTCGTCCACCTGGTTTTGCCAAAGGGCTTGCCCCTCTCGCAACTCCATGACGCTGGTGCGCAAATCGGCGGTGGCATCGCGCAGGGCTTCGCTGTGGCGCCGCTCGGCCTCCAGTTGGCGTTGCTGCTCCTGCTGCTGTTGGCGCAGCTCGGAATTGGCCCTTAGGTTGGCTTCCGCCACTCTGAGCAATCGATCCAAGCAGGCCTCGGCGAGAGCCCAGCGCTCCTCCGGCAAGGAAGATCGGCCTCGGCTAGCCCGCCTGCGGAAATATCTTACGGTCACTGCACCTCGTACCTGTGGCAAGGACATTAGACTAGGCGTACACTCGAGCGAGGGAGTTTGTCCCAGCAAGTTGTCCATCGATCATACCGCTTTTCCCAACCCCCCCTGCAATTTGGGCGCGAAAAACCGTCCGAGCAGCTTCTGGGCCGCAGGGATCCATCCATCTGGCAGAGCACCCCTTGAGTTAGAAACAGCGGCCCAGCACCGCAGCCCAAGGAGCGAGGCTGCCTCTTTCCAGGGATCCCGGAAGTCCCTCTAGGATGAAGAAAGTTTGCAGAGAGGAAAGCCATGCTTTCACTAGCCAATCAGGTGGTGCTGATTACCGGCGCTTCTGCCGGCATTGGCAAGGCCGTCGCCCTGGAAGCGGCCAAACGCGGGGCCCGCTTGGTGCTGGCGGCCCGCCGGGAGGAGCTGCTACAAAACGTCAAGGACTTGGTGGAGAAGCAGGGGACAGAAGCGCTGGTGGTGCCCACCGACATGGCCGATACAGCCCAGGTGGAGGCGCTGGCCCAAAAGGCCCTGGATCGCTTTGGCCGGGTGGACATCCTGGTGAACAACGCCGGCTACGGCCAAATGGGACCGGTGGAAGAGGTGGATGTGGCGGCGATGCGGCGGCAGTTCGAGGTGAATGTGTTTGGTCTGCACGCCCTCACCCGCGCCCTCTTGCCCCAAATGCGGGAGCGGGGCAGCGGCCGCATCCTCAACCTCAGCTCCGTGGCCGGCCAGATGTCGATGCCTTTCAGTGGGGTTTACAGCGCCACCAAGTTCGCCGTGGAGGCCCTCAGCGACGCCCTGCGGGTGGAAGTGGCCCCTTTTGGCATCAAGGTTATCGTGATCGAGCCAGGGCCGGTGGCCACCGAGTTTGGCCGCGTGGCCGAAGAGACCTTTGCTGCTGTTGTCAATCCCAACGGCCCCTACAAAGCGATCTTGGACAAGGCTGCCGAGCTGGCCAGCTCGTTCCACAAAATGGCCTGGCCGGTGGAGAAGGTGGTGGAGCCGATCCTGAGAGCCATGACGGATCCCCACCCTTCCGACCGCTACACCGCTTTTACGGGCGGCAAGCTGGCGCTGGGGCTGATGCGGTTGCTGCCCGCCGCTCTGGCCGACCAAATGTGGCGGCGCGTCTACGGCCTGGATGCCCTGGGATCCCCCAAATCGGCCTAGTCGCCGATTGCAGGGATCCCTTCCCAGCGCAATTCCGGGCATTTCGTGCGGCAGGGTTGTATCTTGGGGGAGCGACAGGTTAAGTTTGTTGAAGGACTTTTAATAACCAGGTGTTCCCCTTCCCCATGAACAAACCTCTATCTCCCCAGCGCTGGCTAATTGCCCTCATGCTGGGCTTTTGTCTCTGGCAGGGATCCGGCCTAGCTCCTGCCCACGCCGCTCTGGCCTCTGCCCTCACCTATGACCGCTTCTTGCGCTATGTCGAGGAGGGTCGCGTTACCGATGTGCGCCTCCTCGATAACAACCTGGTAGCCGAAGTGACGGCTGTTGACCCACAAACGCAGCATTCCACCCGCTACCGGGTCAACCTGCTGCCCAACACCGTGCCGCAACTGGTGGATCGCCTCACCGAGCAGGGGATCGAGGTGGCTGTAGTGCCCACCCGCGATGGCAGCGCCTTCTGGGCGATCTTGGGCAACCTGGTCATCCCGGTGCTGCTGCTGGGGGGGTTGTTCTTGTTCCTGCGCCGCGCTGGCGGAGGAGCAGGCGGTCCTGGACAGGCGATGAACTTCGGCAAGTCGCGGGCCCGCTTCCAGATGGAAGCCAAAACCGGCGTCAAGTTTGACGATGTAGCCGGGATCGAGGAGGCCAAAGAAGAGCTGCAAGAGGTGGTTACCTTCCTGAAGAAGCCGGAGCGCTTCACTGCCGTAGGGGCCAAGATCCCCAAAGGCGTGCTGTTGGTGGGGCCGCCGGGGACGGGTAAGACCCTCTTGGCCAAAGCCATTGCTGGCGAGGCGGGAGTGCCTTTTTTCAGCCTCTCTGGCTCCGAGTTCGTGGAGATGTTCGTCGGCGTGGGGGCCTCGCGGGTGCGGGATCTCTTTAAGAAGGCCAAGGAGAATGCTCCCTGCATCGTCTTCATCGACGAGATCGACGCGGTGGGCCGGCAGCGGGGAGCGGGCATTGGCGGCGGCAACGACGAGCGCGAGCAAACCCTGAACCAGTTGCTTACGGAAATGGATGGGTTTGAGGGCAACTCAGGGGTAATTGTTATTGCCGCAACCAACCGCCCGGATGTGCTGGATGCGGCGCTCCTACGGCCTGGACGCTTCGACCGCCAGATCACCGTGGATCGGCCCAGCTTCAAGGGGCGCTACGAGATCTTGCGCGTGCATGCCCGCAACAAGAAGCTGGCAGAAGAGGTCAGCCTGGAGGCCATTGCCCGCCGCACCCCTGGCTTTGCCGGCGCCGATCTGGCCAACCTGCTCAACGAGGCGGCCATCCTGGCGGCCCGCCGTCAGCACAAAGCCATCACCAACCAGGACATCGACGACGCCATCGACCGCATCACCATTGGCCTGACCAAGCCGCCGCTATTAGACGGCAAAAGCAAGCGCCTCATCGCCTACCACGAGTGCGGCCATGCTCTGTTGATGACCCTCTTGCCCCATGCGGATCCCTTGAACAAGGTAACGATCATCCCCCGTTCCGGAGGTGCCGGCGGCTTTGCCCAGCAACTGCCCAACGAGGAGCAGATCGACTCCGGCATGTACAGCCGCGCCTGGCTGTTGGATCGGGTGGTGGTCGGTTTTGGCGGTCGGGCGGCGGAGGAGATCGTCTTTGGCTACTCGGAAGTGACGACGGGGGCCAGCAACGACCTGCAGCAAAACACCAACCTGGTGCGGCAAATGGTGACCCGCTTTGGCATGTCCGAGCTGGGGCCCCTGATGTGGGATCCGCCCAACAACGAAATCTTTTTGGGCGGCGGCTGGATGAACCGCGTCGAGTACTCCGAAGATGTGGCCGCCAAGATCGACCGGCAGGTGCGGCAAATCCTGGAGAGCTGCTACCAAAGAGCGAAGCAAATCCTGCTGGAGCACCGGGCGCTGCTGGATCGCCTGGCCGACACCCTGGTGGAACGGGAAACCCTAGATGGGGACGAGTTTCGGGCCATTGTGGCAGAATACGTGCCCATCCCCGAGAAGATCGGCTTGCCCAGCCCGAAGACGGCTTGAGGGATCCCCTCTCGCTGCGGGATTGATTAACCTGGGAGGGTGGTTGTTGGGGCCGGCGCCCGGCAACTGCCCTTTTGTTTTGCGGCTGTCGTCAGGTTGTGTCATGCTCTCTTCTCTCTCTGCCTTGCCGGTTCACCTCTACCGCTGCCTGAGCTGTGGTCAGGAAGGGCTGAACCTGCCACCGGGACGTGAGCCGGGAGCCGCGGCGGATCGGGTTTACTGTCCCCGTTGCGGCCAGATCTACCCCATCACCGCCTTTGGAGCGGTGGATTTTTTGGCCGCCGCGCGGGACTTGCCGCTCACTCCCGCTCAGGCCATTGCCCATCTGCCCGGGTTTGCCTGGGGCTACGATCGCCTCTGGCGGCCTTGGGCGCTGTCGCTGTTGTCGGGGGAGCGTTTCGGCAGCGAGCGGGAAGGCCAATTGCTGGCGGAACTGGTGGGGGAGGCAGATCCCGTCTTGGATTTGGGCACGGCAGGGGGGTACTGGAGCCGCCTCCTCTTGGCCAGGGATCCGCAGCGGACGGTGATCGGCCTAGACAACGCGACGGGAGTGCTGGCGGAGGCGGCCCAGCAGGCCCAGCCCCACTGGCAGCGCTACAGCCTGGTGCGAGCCCGGGCGGAGCAGCTTCCCCTGGCCTCTGGAGCCTTTGGGGCGGTGATCAGCGGCGCCACCCTGAACGAGGTGCCGTTGGATCCCTGTCTGCGGGAAGTGGCCCGTGTTTTGAAACCGGGAGGGGTGTTTGTCTCGATGCACAGCCAGCAGGTGCAGGGATGGGGGCAGAGGGTGCAGCAGTTGCTGGAGGCGACCGGCCTTCGCTTTTTCTCCGCAGACCAGTTGCGCTGGCACTTTGCCCAGGTGGGGTTGCGCTTGGAGCGCTATCTCAGCTTCGGCTGGGTGGCTTTTGTGCAGGCAGTGCGCCTCTAGGGGATCCACTCCAGGCCAACGCCAAAGCTGGATTCCCGCGCCAAGGTGGAGTGGCGCAGGCTGTAGCGGGCAGCAAGACGAAGGGAAGGGCTAATGGCGTAGGCGGCGGTGATCTCCGCTAGGGTGGCCTGTCCTTCTTCCGGCTCCTGCGGGGCCACCCAAGTGTAGCTGCCAGTCAAGTCGGCGGCTCCGGGAGCCAGGGCCAAAACAACAAAGGCCCCATAGCTCACCCCGCTGAGGCGGCGGTTTTTTTCTTCCAAGGCTCGATAGCCCAGTTGGGGGGCCAGGTTCAAGCGGGAGCCCATAGGGGCGAGAAAGTAGCGCACCTCTGACCCGTACTGGCGGATTTCTGGGTTCTCAGAAGATTGGCGATAGTCGCCGCTGAGGGTGAGGCGATCTCCCAGGCGCAAGTCCTGCAGGCTGATTCGCCACTCAGAAGCCGACTCGAAACCCGCCTGCAAACGGGTGGGCAAGACGGGAGTATTGCGGATTTCTTCCAGGAGATTGGGCGGACTTTGCAGCCAGCGGCGCAACACGGGGCTATCCTCCACAATTTGGCTATCCAGCCCCAGATCTAAAACGCCTGAGAGCGCGGTTGGCCGCGGATCTGCTTCCTTGCGGCCCGCTTGGGTCGAATGGGCCCAGGCCGGCCATGCTGGCATCAGCCCAGCCCCAAGGAGCAGCATACCCAAGCAAAGTCCTTTGCCAGATTGCCCTACCACCTGCAACCCCCGCCCCTCCCGTCCTTAACTGTAGCTGCTTCCAATAGGAGCTTTCACGCCAGCTCGCGGGCGCCGCGGCTCTCAGCAGCGTAGGATGACACCCCAAGGACGGTTCAACAATGGCAAGGCAAAGACTAGCGGTTTCGGCTGTTGGCCATGACTCGCAGCCGCTGGGCCAGGTTTTGCAGTTGCCGCTCAAATTGCAGATTTTCCCGCTGCAACTGGCTAACTTTTTCACAGCTATAGAGAACGGTGGTGTGATCTTTCCCGCCAAAGTAATCGCCAATTTTGGGCAAGCTAAGATTGGTATGGTGACGCATCAAAAACATGGCAATTTGCCGCGCCTGGCTGATGTCCCGCTTGCGAGAGGATCCCAATAAGCTTTCTCGGTCGACGCCGAATTCTTCACAGACCACGTCAATAATCATGTCGGGCGTGATCTCCTTGGGCTCGCTGGGGGGGTTGAGAATGGGCTGAATCGTCTCCACACTCATCGGCAGGCCAGAAATGGAGACGTAGGCAACGGCACGGATGAGGGCGCCCTCCAGCTCGCGAATGTTGCTGGTGTAGGTGGTAGCAATGTATTCGATCACCTCAGGCGGTAGGATCATCCCCTCGTACTCGGCTTTTTTCTTGAGAATGGCCATGCGGGTCTCGATGTCCGGCGGCTGAATTTCCGCAATCAAGCCCATCGAAAACCGAGAACAGAGCCGCTCCTGCAGCCGAGGGATGAGGTGAGGGGAGCGGTCGGCAGCTAGCACGATCTGTTTGCCCGACTCGTGCAACGTATTAAAGGTGTGGAAAAACTCCTCTTGGGTGTACTCTTTGCCTTCGATAAATTGAATGTCGTCCACCAATAAAATATCCACATCTCGATAGTGCTCCCGGAAAGACTGCATGCTGTCTCGCCGGATGGCATCGATTAAATCGTTGGTAAAGCGCTCGGTGGACACGTAAAAGACCTTGGCCCGCGGATTCGCCTCCAGTTGGTAGTGGCCGATGGCCTGCATCAGGTGGGTTTTGCCCAGCCCTACCCCGCCGCAGAGAAACAAGGGATTGTAGGCCCGCCCAGGCTTGTCGGCCACGGCCAGAGCCGCTGCATGGGCCATGCGGTTGTTGGGGCCGACCACAAACCGCGAGAAGGAATACTTGGGGTTGAGATCCGGGGCTCGCATGGGCAGGCTGCCGCTCACCTCCAGCCCCAAGGGGGCGGAAGCAGGAAAACTGCCGGCCTTGCGGGAGGTTGAGGCCACAGCCGTTGAAGGAGCTTCTTCCTCGACCAAAGCCTGGGGAGCGACGGAAAACTCCACTTGCAAAGGGATTCCGGCCACCCGCTGCACCACCTCGGTGATGGTGGAGGCGTAGTGCTTTTGCAGCCAGCCCCGCGCCCATTCGCTAGGAGTGGAGATGGTGAGGCGGTTGTCCACCAAGGATTCAGCTCGCGCCGTCTTGATCCAAGCCTCAAAAGTTGGACGGCTGAGCTGCACCTGTAGATGCCCCAAAGCTTCGTCCCAGAGTCGATCTAGGGAGATGTCCACACCACACACCCAAAGCGACACAGCCAAAGCCCAGCAAAGACAGGGGCGCCAACCCGGTGCCTCTGCTCTCTCGACTGGGATTGTAGGATCCCCAATTTAGCTGCTCGGCGTGAGGCGGCCAATCTAGCGATTTTCCGTCGAGTCTGCTACGATAAAGCTTTGCTAATTGTCTGCCGGTGAACTGGGCTTCTCCCTCGCCAGTCGCAGCAGGCCTTGTTGACAGGATGAGTTGGTCTCCACCATGACTCAGCGTACCCTTCGTGGCACCAATCGCAGACGCATTCGCGTCTCTGGGTTTCGGGCCAGGATGCGCACGGCAAGCGGGCGGCAGGTCTTGCGGCGGCGGCGGGCCAAGGGGCGTTATCGCCTGGCGGTTTCTTAAGGGTTAGCAGAGCCGATCCCATCTCAAACTCTTGGGGTGTCGGCGTCCAAGACGGGTTGACTCCTGCCTGGGATTCCCTTTCAGTGCCCAATGCTGCCTGCTCCTTATCGCTTGCGAGATCGGCGAGCTTTCCAGGCGCTTTACCAGGCGGGGCAGCGCCGTTCCGGTGCAGGCTTGATCCTTTTGTTTCAGCCGATGCCGGCGGGGTGCGAAGGGATCCCCAGCCAGGTGGGGCTGGTGATCGGGAAAAAGGTGAGCAAATCTGCTGTCAAGCGGAATCGGCTGCGACGCCGGTTGCGAGAAATCTTGCGGCCCCTGTGCCCAAACCTGAAACCCGGATACCGGCTACTGCTCATCTCCAAGCCCAACCTGCTCACCTATAAGTGGCCAGAGCTACAGGCAGAGGTGCATCGTCTTTTGCAAAAGGCCGATCTGCTCGTCAGCCCGAGCCCAGATCCTGAGCCTTCTTAGAAGCTGGGCAGGCTGCGCTACCCGTGCTAGCCTGGTGCCATCATCTGCTGCTGGCTGCGCTAGATATGGGGCGGGATGTACATCAAGCGGATCGAGCTGACCCGATTTAAGTCCTTTGGCAGCACGACCTCGCTGCCCCTGTTGCCGGGTTTTACGGTCATCTCCGGCCCCAACGGCTCCGGCAAGTCCAACATCCTGGATGGGATCCTGTTCGCGCTGGGGCTATCGTCCTCGCGGGGGATGCGGGCAGAGAGGCTTTCGGATCTGGTGCATTCTGGCAGCCTCAGCAGCAACCGGCGGGTAGAGACCCACGTCGCCGTCACCTTCGATCTGGGGCCGGGAGAAGACGGCCAGCCGAGAGAATGGAAAGTCAGCCGTCGGCTGCGGGTCAGCCCCGGCAAGGGAGAGGATCCCGATTCCCTGCCCTACACCAGCACCTTCTACATCAACGATGTGCCCTGCACCTTGAGCGAGCTGCACGAGCAACTGGAGGCGATGCACATCTACCCCAACGGCTACAACGTGGTCCTGCAGGGGGATGTTACCAGCATCATCTCCATGAACTCCAAGGAGCGGCGGCAGATCCTCGACGAATTGGCGGGGGTGGCCACCTTCGACCGCAAGATCGCCCAGGCCAACGCCAAGCTGGAGGTGGTGCGCGAACAAATTGAGCGCTTCCGGCTCATCGAGCAGGAATGGCAAGCCCAAGGAGAGCGGCTGCTCAGGGAAAGCGAAAAGGCGCAGCAGTACCAGCAGTTGCGGCTGCAGTGGCAAACGCTGGAGCGACAGCAACGGGTGTTGCTTTGGCGGCATTTGCAAGCCCAAGTGGAAGCAACCCAGGCAGCCATTCGGCAGCTTCTGGAGGCTCAGGAGCAAGCCACTGCTCAGGTGCAGACCTTGAGCGAGCAGTTACAGCAGGCGGAAGCCGCCCTGAGCGAGCTGCAAAGCCGCATCCACGCCCTCGGAGAGGAAGAATACCTGCACCTGCAAGCCCAGATCGCTGCCGCCGAAGTGCAACGGCAACAGCTCAGCCAACAGATCGCCGCCTGGCAGCAGGAAATCGAGCAAACGCAGCGCCTGCAGCAGGAGCGCCAAACCCAACAGCAGCACCTGCAGGCAGAGCTGGAACGCCTGCAAAGCCAACAGGAGCAACTGGCCCAGGCCCAGGGATCCCTGCAAGCCCAGGTGCAGAAAGCCCAAATCAGCCTAGAACAAAGCCGCGAACAACTGCGGGCCCTGGCCCAATCTGCCGAGGCCTGGGTCAAGCAGCAGCGCTACCTCACCCGCCACCTGGAAGAGATCCGCGCCGAACAAGAGCCTTTGCAACAGGAGCAAATTCGCCTGCAAGAGCGCCAACGGCAACTGGCGCGACAAGTCCAAGACACCCAAACTGAGATCGCCCAGATTGAAGAATGGCTGGGATCCCACCTGGCCCTCACCGCCGAGCTGGAACAGGCCTGCCGACAGTCGGAAGCCCAGGTGCAGGCCCTGGCGCAAGAGCTGGCGCAACTGCAAGCCAACCTGGAGCTGGATCGCGCCACCCACGAGCGGCTGGCCGCCGAGTTCCACGCCAAGCAGCGGCAACTGGACAAGTGGGAGACCCGCCGCCAACTGCTGCAAGAATCCCAGGGATCCCGCGCCACCCAGGCCATCCTGAGCGCCCGCCTGCCGGGGGTTTTGGGATTGGTGGCCCAGTTGGGGCAGGTGGATCCCCAGTATCAACTGGCGCTGGAGATTGCGGCAGGCAACCGACTGCACTTTGTGGTGGTGGAAGATGAAAGCGTCGCCGTCAGCGCGATCAACCTCTTAAAGCGGGAAAAACTGGGGCGCGCCACCTTTTTGCCCCTCAACAAATTGCAGCCCGCCCGCCCGCCCGCCCCCCTCAACTTAAACGGTCTGATCGACTACGCCATCCGCCTGGTGCACTTTGAAGAGCGCTACCGAGATGTTTTTGGCTTTGTGTTCGGCTCCACCCTGGTTTTCCAGAGCCTGGAGCTGGCCCGGCCCTACATCGGCCAGCACCGCATGGTCACCCTGGAAGGGGAGCTGCTGGAAACCTCGGGAGCCATCACTGGCGGCACCGGCCCCCAACGAGCTGGGATCCATTTTTCTGCGGGCGAACACTCGGAAGGGGAAGCCCTGCGCGCCCGCCTGGCCGATCTGGAAGCGCTGCTGGCCGCCCTCGCCCCTCGCCTCCAAGCCGCCCAAGCCCGCGAAAAACAACTGGCCCAGGCCCTGCTCCTGGCCCGCCAGGACGCCCTGCAAGCCCAGCAATACCTGGAGCGGCACCAGGCCGACTGCCAAAACCAGCAGGCCCGCCTGCAACACCTGCAGGGATCCCTGGCGCAATGGCAAAGCGAAAGCCAGCAGATCCAAGAGCGGCTGCACCAGATTCAACTCCGCTGGGATCCCTTGCAACAGCGCCTGGCCGATCTCGCCCGCAAGCTCAGCCAACTGGAGGGATCCCCGGTCAACCAGCACTGGCAGCAACTGCAGCAGGCGGTACAGCAGCAGGAGAGCCACCTGGCGGAGCTGCAACACCACCTGGCCCACCTGGAGCGACAGCAGCAGGAGAACCTCAGCCAGCAACACCTGAAGCAGGCCCAGATCCAGCACCACCAGGAGCGCCTGCAAGAGGGCGAACGGCGTCAGGCCCAACTTCAAGAGCAAATCGCCCAGGCCCAGGCCACTCTCGCCCACATCCAGCAGCACATTGCCGAGCAACGGCAACAGATGGGCCAGATCGAAGCCCGCCTCGCCCACCTGCGCCAAGAGCGGGAGCGGCAAGAATTTCAACTGCGCGCCCAACAGCAGCAGCTCCAACGCCTGGAATGGGAACGCTACCACGCCCTCACCCAACAGCAGGAAAAAGAGGCCATCCTTGCCCAACTGCAAGCCCAACTGCAAGCCGCGGCCCAAGAGCTGCCGGATCCCCTTCCCCCCCTGCCCCCCCACCTGACCCTGGACGAGCTGCAACGGCAAAAACGCAAAATCGAAGAGCAATTGCGATCCCTGGAGCCGGTGAACATGTTGGCCATCGCCGAATACGAACAGATCCAGGCCCGCCTAGGGGATCTCAGCGCCAAACTGGAAACCCTGCACCAAGAGCGCACCGAATTGTTGCTGCGCATCGAGAACTTTTCCACCCTGCGCCGCCAAGCGTTTTTGGATGCCTTCCATGCCATCAACGGCCATTTCCAGACCATCTTTGCCCAGCTTTCCGAGGGAGAGGGCTATTTAGAATTGGAGAACCCAGAGGATCCGTTGGCCGGGGGTTTGACCCTGGTGGCCCGCCCCAAAGGCAAGCCAGTGCGTCGTCTCAGCGCCATGTCGGGCGGAGAAAAATCCTTGACGGCCCTCAGCTTTATTTTTGCGTTGCAGCGCTATCGCCCCTCTAGCTTTTATGCCTTTGACGAGGTGGACATGTTTTTGGATGGGGCCAATGTAGAAAAATTGGCCGACATGATCTGGCAGCAATCCCGCCAGGCGCAATTCTTGGTGGTCAGCCTGCGCCGTCCCATGCTTGAAAAAGCGGAGCGCACCATTGGAGTGACCCAAGCTCGCGGCGCCTACACTCAAGTGATCGGCCTAGTCAACCCCACCGCTCACGTCGGCTAAAGCACCCAGCAGGCGGCAATCGCGGCGGGATCCCATCTCGCTTGCTATCTAGAGAAGAGCGTAGATTCCAAAAACTCCGCAGGGCAAACCATTTCAGCAGATGTTGATGAAAATGCAAGCTCTTCTATCCCAAAGCTGCCGATCGATATTGAGCTTGAGGAAAATCCCATCAGCATTGTCGATAGCAACAACGCTGCTGCTTTTGGTCGGCAATGCCTCTGCGCAATCCCTGGACAATGGCGGATCCAAGGCAGAAGCTCCTACAGCTTCCCTTCAAGTTTTGTCGGCTTTGCCAGCTGCCACAGCGAGAACTTGGGTCGCGCAAACCTTGCCAAACCCCGGCAGCTCTGGTGATCGCACTGCCATAAGGCAAGCTGTGCTCACCGACCCATTGATCAACGAGTATCTCCGACAAGCAGCAGCTCGATCTCCCGGTGTGCCGGTTCATCCTCTGGAAACCGGAGCAATCGCCATTGCCGAAAACTATGCTCTGGTTGAAGTCTCTGCCGGAGTTGGCGACCTTCCGGTAATTGATGGCTGCTATTTGCTTAAAAAACACAGTGGTCAGTGGGTAGTGGTGGCTCAGGCGGGCTGGGAGCCAGGGCTAAGCATTAATCCAAGTTGGCTCTCGACAGTGCTAGATGTGCCCAAAGATGTTGTCAGTCGGCTAATTGATACACTTCGCAGTGCCGGCAAGGAGGTTGAGATCGACGACACCTTGTACACAGATGTCCCCCTGCCCTGCATTACTCAGATAGAGGATCCCAATCCGCCGACTAATGTACGATCGACACCCGCTGTAGCCGCAGGCAATGTTATCGGTCAACTGCCCAATGGAACCGAAGTGCGGGTCATGGAAGTACTCAACGGCTGGCTCAAGATTCGGCAGCCATTGGTGGGCTGGGTATCGATGGGTCTGACACGGGTATCCTGTGGCAACTCCCTGGCAGAAGTGGAAAAGAATCTAGAAGCTCTGCATTCTCTGAAGGGGGAATTGGCCAGAGAGGCCGCCGATACCCTGGTGCGATACCTCTATCGGGGTGCAGAGGGATCCTTTGCCGCAGCGGCGCTGGCCCATTTCAACGAGCTTGCCATCAACCGGTTTTATGCTCTGAAAATGGTGCTTGACAGGCACACTGAAGAGGTGCGTCGTCACGTATTGCAGCAAGCCATCGCAGCAGGGATCCATCCTCAAGCCCGGACACACTTCGAGCAGGAAATTGCCCAGAGCAAGACTCTCTCCCCTACTCTCAAGACCTGGAAAACGTTGAATCAGAGCCAAACCAGACTGAGACTTTATAAACTAGAGCCCTAGAGCCAGGGCTCCCAATTGCTTCCTATTGCCCTTCAGCAGGGGGTTATTCTGGAATCCAGTTTTGCATGGGAATGTCCAGTTCATGCCATGACGGCCTTGACGCTCAATCTCAGCCCCTTGATGACTCTGACGCGAGAGGATTTTATCCGGCTATGTGCGGCCAATCCTGAGCTAAAGCTAGAGCGCACTGCCCGAGGAGAGCTGGTGATCATGTCCCCCACTGGCGGTGAAGTTGGCCACTGGAATGCAGAGATCACCACAGAGCTAACCCTCTGGAATCGCCAATCAGGCCGAGGCAAAACCTTTGATTCTTCCACGGGGTTTTCTCTGCCTTCAGGCAGCGACCGCTCTCCTGACCTGGCCTGGATCCCGCTGGAAAAGTGGGAGGCTCTGGATCCCCAGACCCGCCGGGGATTCTTGCCCCTGTGTCCTGACTTTGTGGTGGAGATCCTCTCGCCCACCGATTCTTGGGTTCAAGCCCAGGCCAAGATGCAGGAGTACTTGGACAACGGCTGTCGCTTGGGGTGGCTTTTGGATCCCAAGGCCAAGCGGGTGATGATCTACCGGGCAGGACAGGCGCCGGAGCTAGTGGAAGACCCAGAAACCTTGTCGGGAGAAGACGTGCTCCCCGGCTTCACCCTGCCCATCCGCAAAATTTGGTCTGCCGAGAGCTAAGGGATCCGCAAAAGGGGAAACAACTGGTAGTGTCTTAATGGCTTAAAAAACAAGCATTTGGCCCTGCCGACAGTGGTAGAGGAGATTGCCCAGAGTTTATCCTATTCACAGCATCTGCAAACAAGGGCAGGCCACCATGAAGGGATTTGCGCGGGCAGTTCAGGTGTGGGGCACAGTCGGGGCGCTCAGCGGAGTCCTTTCTGGCAGAGTGATGGGGCAAGCGGCCTTGCCCCCTGTGCCGGTCATGCCCTCAGTTGAGGATCCGATTGCGAATCCGATTTCTCCCTTCCAGGGTGCGTCGCCCGATCTGGGCATCCCGGCAGCTCCTCCTTTGCCAGCAATGGGCCAGGATTTGCGCTATCTGGTGGAGTTGTTCATCAACGAGTCTTGGCAGGCGGGCAAGCAAGCCGCTGCGGTTAACTACAACGACCTCTACACCCGCCTGTTGGCCCGCACCTACAGCGATCCCCGTCCGCCCATCGAAGTCGAGTACGAGCTGATTCGAGAGGTTCTGCGCGAATACGGGGATCCCGCCGATCGCTTCTGGGATCCCCAAAGCTTCAGGGACTTGCTCAACCGCCCTCGTCCACCCCTGCAGGCGCGTCAGATTGGGCCGCGCCAGGTTTACCTGGCAGTGCCGGAGCTCACCCCTGCCACAGCCCAGCAGATCCGCCAAGCCCTCTACACCCAGGATTACAGCCAAGGCATTGTCCTCGACCTGCGCAGCTCGGTGGGCTATGACCCGCAAGTGATAGCGGATGTGGCACGCCTATTCTTGCCCCGCTCCGTGCAGCCGCTGCTGGTTACCGAAGACCGCTTTGGCCAGCCTACCCCCTGGAACAGCGAAAACCTGCCACTGGCTGCTGGGATCCCATCGGCCGTCCTGGTCGACGGCAACACCCGCCAGGGGGCCACCCTCCTGGCGGCCCAGTTGGGAGCCAGCGGCAGCACCGTTATAGTAGGGCAACCCACTCAAGGCAGCGAACGCCAGACCCGCTTCTTTGCCCTTCCTTCTGGCGCGGCGGTGGAGCTGGCCGTGGCCACCTGGAAGACCGGCGATGGACGCTCCTTAGCCCAGGGCTTGGTGCCCCTGCAAAAGGTGGAGGGGGATGAGAACGCCTGGCTAAAGGCCGCCCTAGAAGCGCTGGCCCTGCCCCGCCGCCCCAGCCCTCCCCCCCGCCCCACCGTCCTGGTGCAAGAGGGCCGTGTTGGTCGCTTTGTCCTGGGCATGGATACCCGCAACGTCGATACCCACCTCTTGGGCAACGTGGATTTGATCCCGGCCGAATCGCGGGCAAATGTATTTCAGCCCAACAGCGACCTGAAGATCTTCTACTTGCAGGACTACATCCTCTTTGCCTACCGCCGTCCGGGCGTCCTCAATAGCTTTTTTGCCGACCGCATCTACACCACCCAACCCGAAGCCATGACTGGCGAAGGGATCCGTATCGGCTCCACCTACTCGGAAGTGATCGCCATTTACGGCGGGCCTGGCGAGAACGGCTACAACGAGGTGGTGCCCTACCCCAAGGGGAGCCGAGAATATCTGCGCGACGATCGCTACTATGTCAACTACGACGCCCTTGGCCTGTCCTTTGCCTTTGCGGCGGGATCCAACCAGGTCACCGCCATTGGCCTGTTCAAGCCGGGGAGCTAAAGGGAGCGGGCTGCTGCCCTAGCGAGGGGTCGAAATTAATCGATTGTTAACGTTTTTGTCCGAAGCCCTCAACACTGCCTGGAGCAATGCGGTAAATTAGTGCAGCGACCCCGCAAAGGGGATTTTTTGTGCCGTTCAGAGACTGTAGGAGAAGCCCTTGGCAAACGTTGTGGTTGTCGGTGCCCAGTGGGGCGACGAAGGAAAAGGTAAGATCACCGACCTCCTCAGTGAAAAGGCGCATGTGGTCGTCCGCTACCAAGGCGGGGTTAACGCAGGACATACCGTGGTGGTGGGGGGCCAAATCTTTAAGCTGCACCTGATCCCCTCCGGCATCCTCTACCCCGACAAGCGCTGCATCATCGCCAGCGGCACGGTGATCGACCCTGAGGTGTTGCTGGCCGAGATCGACCAACTGCACCAACTGGGGATCTCCACCCACAACCTCTACATCGCCGAGACAGCCCACGTAACCTTGCCCTACCACCGCGTCATCGACGTGGCCGAGGAAGAGCGACGCGGCATCTACCGGCTGGGCACCACCGGGCGAGGCATTGGCCCTACCTACGCCGACAAGGCCGAGCGCATGGGCATCCGCGTCGTGGACTTGATGTACCCCGACCAACTGCGGGAGCGCCTCAGTTGGGCCATTCCCTACAAGAACGTTTTGCTGGAAAAAATCTACAACCTACCCCCTCTGGATCCCGAGCCGATCATCGAGCAATACCTGGCCTACGCGGAGCGGCTGCGCCCCTACGTCACCGACGCTGCCCTACTCCTCACCCAGGCCATCGAGGAGCGGCAGAACATCCTCTTTGAGGGGGCCCAGGGCACGCTGTTGGATCTCGACTACGGCACCTACCCTTACGTCACTTCCTCCCATCCCATCGCCGGCGGCGCCTGCGTGGGGGCCGGGATCGGCCCCACCAGCATTGACCGGGTGATTGGGGTAGCCAAGGCCTACACCACCCGCGTCGGCGAAGGCCCCTTCCCCACCGAGCTCAAGGACGAGATTGGCGCTTACCTGGGGGCGGCGGGAGCCGAATTTGGCACCACCACCGGGCGGCAGCGGCGCTGCGGCTGGTTCGACGGCGTAATCGGGCGCTACGCCGTGCGGATCAACGGCCTGGATTGCTTGGCCATCACCAAGTTGGATGTGCTGGACGGCCTAGACGAGATCAAGGTGTGCGTGGCCTATGAGTACCAGGGGCGCGAGATCCGTCACTTTCCCAGCGATGCCCGCGTCTTTGCCCAGTGCAAGCCCATTTATGAAACCCTGCCCGGCTGGAAGTGCTCCACCAAAGACTGCCGCTCCCTTGAGGACTTGCCTCCCGAAGCCTACGACTACCTGAAGTTTTTGGCCCAGTTGATGCAGGTGCCGATTGCCATCGTCTCCCTGGGAGCCAGCCGCGACCAAACCATTATCGTGGAGGATCCCATCCACGGCCCCAAGCGCGCCTTGCTCTACCCCAACGGCCGCAAGCAAGTTCACGCCCTCATGCCCGACTGACGCGCCCTAGCTCAGTGGCTACTCTGCTGAGGGACACTGCTTAGCAAACCAGCCTGGGCCGCGCAGAGGGAGCCAAGGGAGAGGGATCTGCCCCCCAACCCTTACGTTGCCGCTACCGCCCCATAAGGATCCGCTAAGCTCAAAAAAGGTAGAGATTGCTGACCCTGTCTTCTGGTCTTGCCATGGCTGCTCCCACCTATTACACCATTACCTTCGGCTGTCAAATGAACCGAGCCGATAGCGAGCGCATGGCCGGGATCCTCGAGTCGCTGGGGTATGTGCCCGCCGAAGACGAGCTGCAGGCAGACTTAGTTCTCTTCAATACCTGCACCATCCGCGATAACGCTGAGCAAAAGGTGTATTCCTACCTGGGCATCCAGGCGCAGCGCAAGCGGAAAAACCCAGCCATCAAGCTCATCGTGGCCGGCTGCGTGGCCCAGCAGGAGGGGGAAAGGTTGCTGCGCCGCGTCCCCGAGTTGGATCTGGTCATGGGCCCCCAGTACGTCAACCGCCTTGGGGATCTGCTGGCCCAGGTGGAGGCCGGCAACCAGGTGGTGGCCACCGAGCCTGTCGAGATCCCGGAAGACATCACCAAGCCCCGCCGGGATAGCCGGGTGACAGCCTGGATCAACGTCATCTACGGCTGCAACGAGCGCTGCACCTACTGCATTGTGCCGTTGGTGCGGGGACGGGAGCAATCGCGCCAGCCGCAGGCCATCCGCGCCGAGATTGAGGACGTGGCCCGGGCCGGCTACCGCGAGGTCACCTTGCTAGGGCAAAACATCGACGCCTACGGGCGGGATCTGGATCCCAAGACCAACCTGGCCAGCCTGCTGCGCTTTGTCCACTCGGTGGAAGGGATCGAGCGGATTCGCTTTGCCACCAGCCACCCGCGCTACTTTACTGAAGAGCTGATCGCCACCTGTGCCGAGCTGCCCAAGGTGTGCGAGCACTTCCACATCCCCTTCCAGGCGGGCAGCGACGCCGTCCTCAAGCGGATGCGGCGGGGCTACACCCAGGAGCGCTACCGCCAGCTCATCCAGCTCATCCGCCAGTACATGCCCGAGGCCACCATCAGCGCCGATGCCATCGTCGGCTTCCCCGGCGAAACGGAAGCCCAGTTTCAGGAAACCCTGCAACTGGTTCAGGATATCGGCTTTGATTTCCTCAATACTGCCGCCTACTCTCCCCGCCCTGGCACGCCGGCAGCCGAGTGGCCTGACCAGGTGCCGGAAGAGGAAAAAAGCGACCGCCTGCAACGGCTCAACCGCTTGGTCGCGGAGGTGGCTGCCGCCCGCAGCGCCCGGCTGCTGGGCCAGGTGCAGGAGGTGCTGGTGGAAGGCCCCAATCCCAAAAATCCTCGCCAAGCTATGGGACGTACCCGCGGCAACCGCATCGTTTTCTTCGACGGCGATCCCGAGCAATTGCAGGGATCCCTGGTGCCAGTGCGCATCACTGCCACACGGGCCTTTTCCCTCAGCGGCGAGATCGTCAAGCCAGGGGAAGAGAAACCTCAAGCGGCGGAACTTGGAGCCTGCACGTAAGCCCACGACGAGGATTGAACTCGTGACCTCCCCCTTACCAAGGGGGTGCTCTGCCACTGAGCTACGTGGGCGGCATGGTGGGCCGAGTTGGATTCGAACCAACGTAGGCATAAGCCAGCGGATTTACAGTCCGCCCCCTTTAACCACTCGGGCATCGACCCTTGGACACTGGCTTCCTATATTAGCAGAAAGTGCTGCCCAAGATCGAATCCAGGCGAGAAGAGCTGTCTTGGGGACGGGAGCTAAACAGGGAGGGAGTTCCCGGCAAGACATCATGCCCTACCTTGCGGGGGCTGCTGGCAACAAGGGGCTTGAGGGCATTTGGCCAAACTGGAGAGAAAACTTGATAGGGTGGAGGACAGTCCCTTCACTTGTCCCTATGGTTTCAACCCTCGGCACTTCCACCTCCGTCGAACAAGTTTCTCCCAACCAGTCGCTATTGCCCCTGACCAGCCGCACCAACAGCCAGGGCCACCTGGAAATCGGCGGCTGCGACGTGGTAGAGCTGGTGCGCCAGTTTGGCTCTCCCCTCTACATCCTGGACGAGTGGACGTTGCGACACGCCTGCCGGCTCTACCGCGACACCTGGGCCCGCTGCTACCCTGGGGGATCCCAGGTCTTGTATGCTACGAAAGCCTGGAACTGCTTGGCCATCTGCGCTTTGGCCTTACAAGAAGGGCTGGGGCTGGACGTGGCCTCCGGCGGGGAGCTCTATACCGCTATTCAAGCAGGAGCCAGGGGTGAGGAGCTCTACCTGCACGGCAACGCCAAGTCGGCGGAGGAGCTGGCCATGGCCCTGGAGGTGGGCTGCACCCTGGTGGCCGATAGCCTCTACGAGCTACAGCAACTGGCCGCTCTGGCTACCCCTGCACGACCGGCCCGCTTGTTGGTGCGGGTCAACCCCGGCATTGACGTCCACACCCACGAGTACATCCGCACTGGCCAAACCGACAGCAAATTTGGCATCGGCCAGTGGCAACTGCCGGAGGTATTTGATTTTTTGGCAGCCCATCCCCAATTGCAATGCGTCGGGCTCCACGCCCACATCGGATCCCAGATCTTCGACCTACAAGGCCACCGGGATCTGGCAGGGGTACTGGCCCAGGTCTGGCGCCAAGGGCTGGAGAAGGGGCTGCCCTTGCAGGAGCTGAATGTGGGCGGCGGACTAGGGATCCGCTATGTCGAATCCGACGATCCCCCCTCCATTCCGGAGTGGGTGGAAGCCGTGGCCACTGCAGTGCAGCAGAGCTTCACCGCCGCCGGGATCCCGCTGCCCAAGGTGCTCTGCGAGCCTGGACGGTCTGTGGTTGGGCCAGCGGCTGTAACCGCCTACACTTTGGGGGGCAAGAAGTGGATCCCGCCCAGCGAAGACCTTCCCGAAGGGCGTCTCTACGTCACCATTGACGGCGGCATGTCCGATAACCCCCGCCCTATCACCTACGGAGCCCGCTACACCGCCCTTCTGGCCAACCGCCCTGAGGCCGAGGCCACCCAGCGGGTGACAGTGGCGGGCAAACACTGCGAGTCGGGGGATGTGCTCTTGAAAGATGTGCTTTTGCCCAACCCAGCGCCCGGCGAAGTCCTAGTTGTGTTGACCAGCGGGGCCTACAACTACAGCATGGCCTCCAATTACAACCGCTTCCCTCGGCCCGCGGCAGTGCTGGTCAACCAAGGGAAGGCCCAGTTGATCCTGCGACGGGAAACTTATGCAGATCTGATCCGTCAGGACATCTTACCGGAGCGGTTGCAGCGGTGAAGGGCAGAGACGGCTGCCTGTAACCGTTGCCGTTGAGGGCGGGGCCCGGCTTTCTCTGCAGCGGCGACCCCGCTGGCTCTGGGGCAGGAAAGACTGGAAGACAGGTAGGAGGTGAGTGGTAGGCTGGTCAGGGGGCCGCAGTCCAACAGGGGTTCCGGAGCCAAAAGGTTCTGGGGCGCAGGATGGCGTAGGCAAAGGGTCCGCAACGAGGGGAGCGTGAACGGGGTTTTTCGGCATGCTGGCGGCCTTATGGGCTTGGCTACAGCAGTTTAATGTTCTCAGCCTGTTGGACTGGGCTCTGGCCGTCTTGCTATTGGCTTTGGCCCTCTATTACACCCGCGAGAGCCGGGCCGGGGTGCTGGTGCGGGGGTTTATGGTGCTGCTGGTCCTGTATCTGGCCACCGCCTCGCTGCCGCTGGTGCACCTGATTTTGGATCGCTTGCTCCTGGCCGCGGCTGTGGCGATGGGGGTACTCTTTCAGCCGGAGTTTCGGCGGCTCCTGGAGCAACTGGCGAGGGCCATCTGCGTTGAGTGGCCGAACAGCACAGACGATGACGAGGATGACCCTAAGGAGGATTTGGTGGAGGAGGTGGTGCAGGCGGTGCGAGAACTCTCCCAAAATCGGACAGGGGCGCTGATTGTCATCGAGCCAGATCAGCCCATTGACTCGCGGGTGTTCACCGATAAAGGGGTTCCTCTCCAGGCGCGGGTGTCCCGGGAGCTCTTACAGACGATCTTCCAGACCTCGACGCTCCTGCACGATGGGGCTGTAATTATCCATCGGGATCGGATTCGCGCGGCAGGGGTGATCCTGCCGGTTTCGGAGCGAACTGCCTCTCGCCAACTGGGCACGAGGCACCGGGCGGCGATGGGGATCACAGAACAGGCCAATTGCTTGTGTATTGTGGTCTCAGAGGAGACGGGATCCATCTCACTGGCAGAAGGCGGACGCCTCGAGCGACCTCTGACCAGTGCCAAGCTCCACGAACTGCTGGTGCAGCGGTTGCGCCATCCGCGCGAAGCCAAAAAACGGGATGCTCCTCTGCAGGGATTGTGGGCCCACCCGTGGATTCACAATGGGCTGTTGCGCTGGTGGGGATCCCTGCCAGATCTAGCCAAACTCCTTCGCAAACCTGAGAAAACCCTTCCTAAAGACTGATCCGCATGACCCTTTCTCCTGTCCATCTTCTGCAGTTGCCTGCCGACCTAGATCCGCAGTTATTGCCCCGCCATGTGGCAGTGGTCATGGATGGTAACGGGCGGTGGGCGCAAAAACGAGGCTTGCCCCGCAGTGTCGGGCATCAGCGCGGGGTAGCGGCTTTGAAGGAGTTGCTCCGCTGCTGTCACGATTGGGGGATCCCCCTCCTCACCGCCTACGCCTTCTCCACGGAGAACTGGGGCCGCGCCCGCGAGGAGGTGGATTTCCTCATGACCTTGTTCGAGCAGGTGCTGTGGCAGGAACTGGCGGAAATGGTGCAGCAGGGGGTGCGCATCCAGTTTGCCGGCCAGTTGTCGGCCCTGCCCCGATCTTTGCAGGACACGATCCTGCATGCGGTGGAACGCACCCAGCACAACGAGGGCATTTGCCTGACGGTGGCCCTCAACTACGGCGGCAGACAGGAGATCGTGCAGGCTTGCCGCTCGATTGCCACCCTGGTGCAGCAGGGGCTTTTGCAACCGGATCAGATCGACGAGGCCCTCTTTTCCCAATTTCTCTACACCACTGGCTTGTCGGATCCCGACCTGTTGATCCGCACCAGCGGCGAGATGCGCATCAGCAACTTCCTGCTCTGGCAGATGGCCTACACCGAGCAGTACTTCACCCCCATCCTCTGGCCGGATTTCGACCGCGCCGCCTTTCACCAAGCCCTGCTCAGCTATCAGTCGCGGCAGCGGCGCTTCGGCAGATAAGACCTTGACGGATCCCCGCCTGGTCAAATCCAACTAGGGGCCGACCCAAGCGCTCCTGCCCTCACCCCCAACCCCTCTCCCTCAGGGAGAGGGGAGTTAGGGAACGACTTAGATGGACAGGCAGCACATATGTAGGAATGTGTACCTGAAGCCCCCCAGCTAGCGCAGAAAGCTGGTGACCAGCCACATCACCGCAAACGTGATCCCCACCAACAGGGCGCCGGGGGCATCGCCGCCGGTGAGGGGAAGGGCAATGGCGTAGGCCAACATCAGTCCCAGGCTCAGTCCTGCCAGCGCCAAGAGAAAAGCGCGAAGGAAGCGGCGCTCTTTGCGGTACAGGAAATAGATACAGGCCATCAGCCCCAGCGCCAGTTGCAGGGAGGGATACTCATCGGGAGCCAAGACAACCCAACCCACCAGTCCTCCCAGCAACACGGCGGGCCAGAGCATATCCGGGGCAGAGGGGCTATCCAGCCAGCGGCTGATCCAGGGGGGATTTTGGGCAGCGGGACGGGGCAAACTCGGTTCTGTCTCTGGACGGGCAGCCCGCTGTTCAGCGTAGCGAATGCGGTCGGGGACGGCGATCTTGCCCTCCTTGCGCAGGCGCAGGCGCTGCATCAGGATGGCGTCGTAGGCTTGTTCCACCCGCTCCTGCTGCTGTTCATCCGCACCCAAGCTGGCCAGGAGCCGTGCCCGCGCCGATTGGATCTCCTCAAAGGAGGCTTCTTCGCTGACTCCCAACACTTGATAGGGACTCATCTCAGCCATAACGACCAGCCCTGTAACTCTCTATCACCTTAGCCCAGCCGCCAATTCAGCGGCAGGAGCCGCTGGCAGGGGTTGGGTTGCCTTCTCCTCAAGGGATCCAGCGCCCGCAGCCGAGAGGAGAAGAGCCCGCAGCGACTGCGCCACCTGTTCAACTGCGGCTTGGGTGGTGGCCTTGCCCAGGCTGAGGCGGATGGATCCCAGGGCCTCGGCCTCGGAATAGCCCATGGCCAAAAGGATGCGGCTGGGGATCCGTTGGCCGCTGCTACAGGCAGAGCCGGCGCTGATGGCGATCCCCTGGCGGCTCATCTCCCTCACCAGCACATTCCCCGGCATGGCGGCAGTGCAGTAGCTGAGGTGGTGGGGCAGGCGTTGCTCCAGATCCGAGGGGCCAGTTAGCCGCAAACCTGGCACAGAGGCCAGCAACTGGGCCAGCTGCCGTTGCAACTGCCGCAGGCGGGCCGTCTCCTGCTGCAGCTCTTGGGCTGCCAAGGCCGCTGCCACCCCTAGACCGACAATGGCAGGGATCCCCTGGGTGCCAGCTCGCAGCCGCCGTTCTTGCCCGCCCCCCCGCAGCAGCGGTTGCAGCTCCACCCCCGGGCGTACGTAGAGCGCCCCCACCCCCTGCGGCCCGTAAAGCTTATGCCCAGACAGGGAGAGCAGGTCCACCGGCAGTTGCGCCAGATCCAAGGGGATCCGCCCCACCGTCTGCACCGCGTCGGTGTGGAAGAGAACTCCCGCCTGGCGACAGAGGCGGCCCAGCTCGGCAATGGGCTGCAGGGATCCCACCTCATTCTGGCCGTGGACGATGGAGACCAGCACGGTGGTGGGCTGCAGCGCCCGGAGCAGGGTTTGGGGATCCACCTGGCCGGCGGCGTTCACCGGCAGGCGGGTTACCTTCCAGCCTTGGGCCTGCAAGCGGCGGGCGGCATTCTCCACCGAGGCGTGCTCGACGCTGGAGATGATCAGGTGCTGGGGAGTGGAGTAGCGCTGCGCCACCCCAAACAGGGCCAGGTTGTTGGACTCCGTCCCGCCGGAGGTAAACAGCAGCGTCTCCGGCTCACAGTTGAGCAGCTCGGCCACCTGCTGCCGCGCCCGTTCCATGGCCATGGCCGCCCGTTCGCCCCAAGCGTGCAAGCTGGAGGGGTTGCCCCAACTTTCCTGCATCGCCAGCCGCATGGCCTCGATCACCTCCGGCCGAGGCGGAGTGGTGGCGCTGTGGTCAAAGTAAAGCGCGGGATCGAGAGGCGACATGGGAGCTTGACAACCCAGGACTCGATGTCCCCATCTTAGTGCTGGCGCGTTGGCAATTTACACCCCTTGCCGCAGGCGTTGCAGTCGTGCCAGCTCTTTAGGCGGGAGGGGGTTTTGGGCAGCGTCTGACTACCCCACCGCATAGGCAAGTGGGGTAGGTGCATCGAGATCTCAACCGCGCCAGGGCCCTCCAGGAGAGAGGACGAAAAGACTAGGAGGGAGTAGAAGCAGGGGTCGATCCCTGGCTCGTCAGCAGCGTTGCGCGCGGATAGGAGAGCATGACTCTAGTCAATAATAAGCTCAACTATACTGAAAATAATGTATAATATGTTCAGTACGGATTACTACCAGTTGATCTTTCTGTTTACTTTCGAGTCTGCCAACATGGTAGCCAAAGCAAAGCAGAAAATTGGTAGTAAGACGACACGGAAACTGCGCTTTGGGTATTCTACTCAAAGCTTTGCGGGATACCGCCATTCTGTTTGGAAACAAACAGAATGCTATCGCTGCATAGTTGAACAGTGATGTTCAGCAGTGTTCAGCGTAAATGTATCAGCGCTGCGGAGCGGCATGGCTACCGACCTGAGCCAGCGTCGCCAGAAAAGGAGGGAGAAGAAAACTCTTGAAATTACCTGAATAAGGTGGTGCGTTGGCGGTGCATGACCACCGATTCCACCAGGCCAATGGCCAGAAAGTTGGTCAGCAGAGCCGAGCGGCCATAGCTCAAAAAAGGCAGGGGCAGGCCGGTGATGGGGGCCAGGCCGATGGTCATGCCGATATTGACAACTGCCTGAAAGAGGATCATGGCCAGCACCCCGATGGCAATTAGGGAGCCAAAATTGTCCTTGGCCCCCTGGGCAATCCAGATGAGCCGTGCACAGAGAATCCAAAACAGAATCAGCACCGTCAGGGTGCCGACAAAGCCCATCTCTTCCCCAATGGCCGAGAAAATGAAGTCGGTGTGCTGCTCGGGGATGAAGTCCAGTTGGGTTTGGGTGCCCTGCTGGATGCCACGGCCCCAGAGCCCGCCGGCCCCGATGGCGATGCGGGACTGAATCAGGTGGTAGCCAGATCCCCAGGGCTCTTGCATGGGATCGATGAAGATCTCCAGCCGCCGCCGCTGGTAGGGCTTGAGGATGTGCCAGGCCACCTGGCCCATATGCCCGGAGAGCAGGTTGAGCACTCCAAAGGTCATCGCTCCTGTCCACCGCCAAGGCAGCCGCCAAGCCGCCAGGCTCGCCATGCCCAAGCACCAGATCAGCCAGACCCAGAGCATCCAGCTCAGCTCGGGGCGGGTGTGCAGGCCGTAGAGGATGGCCCCCACCCCCGGCGACAGCAGCAAAAGGATCCAACTGCCCTTGGCCCCGGCCCAGTAGAGCATGGCCAGCAAGATGGCCACAAACACCAGGGCCGTGCCCAAGTTGGGCTGTAGGAAGATCAAAACCCAAGGAGGGGCGATGACGGCAACGGCCACCCAAATTTGGCTGAAGTATTTGATCGGCCAGTGGTGCAAAATGGCCGCCAGGGTAATAATGACCCCCAACTTGGCAAACTCGGAAGGCTGCACCTGGACGCCGGCAATGGAGATCCACCGCTCCGCCCCCCCTCCTGCCGTGCCGAAAAAGAGCACTGCAACCAAGCCCGCCAAGGTCAGGCCATAGGTAAACCAGTGCCAGCGCAGCAGCCGCTCATAGGGGATCCGCGCCACCATCGCCAAAAACACCAGGCTGATCCCGGCCATGATCAACTGCTGCAGCCAGTAGTGGCTGATGGGGCGCTCCCAGACAGCGCTGCGGATGGCAACAATGCCGATGCCCGTCAAGGCCAGCACCGTGGCCAGCAAGATGCCGTCGAACTCCCGCCAAAGCGACAAGATCTGCTGCAGGAGCCGTTTCCACCTTGACTGGGGGGGCACTTTTGGATCGGCGCTGTGCAGGAAGAGGGCCATATCTGATGGAGCGACGCCGGCACCAGTTTATCTCTATTCCCAGCTCTGCAGTTGCTCTATCCAGGCAGAGGGCCGGGATCCCACCTGTTCTCGGCGCCGCTCAAAATTGGCTGCCGTCCAAATCAGAAGCAGGCCCAGCAGGATGCCCATGCCCCACAGCAGCAGCGGGTAAGTCGTTATCAACAGCCATCCCTGCCGCAAGACGCCCAGGCCAAAGCCTAGGGTGCCCGCCCACAGGTAGGCCCGCACCCGCAGCGCCAGACCCAGTACTCCCAAAGCCAAGCCCAGCCCCACCAGCCAAAACCCTGCCCACAGTTGCCCGTGGGTTCAAAACCAAGGGCACCGCCAGCCACAGCCAGCCAATGGACTCCGCGCCCTGCGCCAAAAACACGAGGTAGCTGGATCCCAGCAGCACCAGCCCCATGCCAAAGGACTCCGTCCCGCTACCGCGAACGGCACTCTGCTGCCACAGCCGCAATCTCTGTCCTGCCGGTGCCGACAACCGCCCGCCCAGCGCCACCCGTCCCGCCCATTGCAGCAAGCCCAGCAGCAGCAGGATACCCCCCCAAGCAGACAGGCTTGAGTCAGGCCCAAGCCAGAGGATCCCGGCCAGAAGCGCCCCCAGCCAGTAGGCATGGGTCAGGAACACCCACCCATTGCCAACCCCGGACTTCTGCTGTAGCCACCAGGCCAGGATGCCAGTACTCAACAGCAAATGCCAAAAGCGAATTGCCGGATGGGGAAAGCTCAAAAGCAAGAGGGAACCGCCCAACCCCAACTGCGACACCTGCACCTGCCCCGAGAGCAACCCCCGCCAGATCAACAGGGATCCAGCCGCCCCGATTGGCCACAGCCTCGCTCCCCGCCATTGCAGCAAGCGGCGGCTCCAGGTGTAGGCCACCGCGCCGACAACCCCCAGATAGAGGATCCCGAGAACAACAGTAGGACGAAACTCCGACGGCCCCAGGCTCCAGAAGAGGTGCAAGCTGGAGAGAGCCAAAAAATGGGCCAATGTCTCGTAGAAAGCGGAACCCACCCCCAGCAAGCGAGCCCGTCGCCAAACCGCCAAGGGGATCCCTATGAGTAACCCCAAGGCAACAACCCGGATCCCCCACGGGATCCCCAGCCCGTCCAGCGCCCACATGTTGATCGGCAGCAGCAGCAGGGCAATAGCCTCCAGGGTTTGGCCTGTCAGACGCAGCCCTTCCTGCCGCCCCGCCCCCACCCCAAACGCCGCCGTATAGGCCAAGAGCACCCCGTACTGAGCTGTCGGGGAAAACTCTTCCCAGAGGCTGGCCGCCAGCACCCCCGAAGACACCACCACCAAAAACAGGCCCAAAAGCAGCAGCCAAGCCACGCTCAGCTCAGACAGCAAGTTGCGCAACAATACAGCCATCTCCGGGGGAGAGGAGGGCTCGCCGGTCAAGGACTCCGTCCCGCCAGCGCGAACAGGTTGGGGCTCTTCTCCCGGCGCGACAACCCCAGAGCCGGCCAAGCGAGCGTTTCTTTCCCGCACCATCTGCGGGATCCAAATCAAGTCAAGAGCTGACCGATCCCCAACAGCCCAAAAGTCAGCAGCCAGAGCAGCCCTGTGCGCCAGCGGCGCAGGTAAAAACGGTGCAGGCCGCAAAGGCCGAACAAACCCAAGATCCAGAGCACGTAGGCCGAGCCCAGGCTGGCCGGGATCCCGTTGCCGGGAGAGACTGCTGCTGCCTTCCGCTCTTCCTCCTCCGCTTGGCGCTCCAGCCGATACTGCTCCACCAGATGGCGAAATTGCTCTGTCGTCAGCAAACCCAGCTCCAGCCAGGCTTGCAACCCCCGCAAGACCTGCTGCCGGGATCCCGAAACGGTATCTTGGGAGCCCATCGCTGCATTCCCTGGGGATTAGTATGAAGAAATAAAACTCTGAAAACCCAGTTGCTGAGGTGGGAAAAGCTAATGCTACGATAACGGAGCGTGCCTTTGGGCGCTAGCTACGGACGAGTTCAATACCGATCTGTGGTTCGCTCTGCCCCTTTTCTTCGCCCCTCCCCCCTGCCGCCTGTTTCTGAGAGCAACCGGCTTAAGATATTTTCCGGCAGTGCCAATCCCGCCCTGGCCCAGGAGGTAGCTCGATATTTGGGCTTGGATCTGGGCCCGATACTGCGCAAGCGCTTTGCCGATGGGGAACTGTACATCCAAATCCAGGAGTCGATCCGGGGTGCCGATGTCTACTTGGTGCAGCCCACCTGCCGCCCGGTCAACGATCACCTGATGGAGCTGTTGGTGATCATCGACGCCTGCCGCCGCGCCTCGGCCCGCCAGATCACCGCCGTCTTGCCCTACTACGGCTACGCCCGCGCCGACCGCAAAACCGCCGGACGGGAAGCCATCACCGCCAAGCTGGTGGCCAACATGATCACCCAGGCGGGAGCCCACCGGGTGCTGGCCATGGATCTCCACTCGGCCCAGATCCAGGGCTACTTCGACATCCCCCTCGACCACGTCTATGCCCAGCCGGTTCTGCAGGCCTACCTCAAAGAAAAAGGCCTGCTCGACGAGGATATTGTGGTCGTCTCTCCCGATGTAGGGGGAGTAGCGCGGGCTCGCGCCTTTGCCAAAAAACTCAAGGAAGCCCCGCTGGCGATTATCGACAAGCGCCGCCAGGCCCACAACGACGTGGAAGTCATGAACCTCATTGGCGATGTGCGCGGTAAAATCGCCATCCTTGTGGATGACATGATCGATACGGCGGGCACCATTTCCGAAGGGGCAAAGTTGCTGCGCAAGTCGGGAGCCAAGGCGGTTTACGCTTGCGCCATTCACCCGGTCTTTTCCGATCCCGCCATCGAACGCCTGCAGGGCGGGCTGTTTGAAGAGGTGATCGTCACCAACACCATCCCCATCCCTCCAGAGCGGCATTTTCCAGGCTTAACCGTCCTCTCGGTGGCGAGCGTGCTGGGAGAAGCGATCTGGCGCATTCACGAAGACAGCTCCGTCAGCAGCATGTTTCACTAAAGTTTCTCCAGAGCATCGCTAAAGTATAGATAGGGGGTGCAGAACGGGCGTACCTGGAGGGGATCCCTTGCTTTTTGCCCTGTGAAGACCAACTCAACAGGTACCCCCCATCTATCCTGATGGACTGGGTAGAGCTAGCTTCCCAGCCGAGTTTTTCCCATGTCGCCTCCCATTTCTAGGTCACCAAGATCCGTTGTGAACGGTTGTGTTGCCGGGCAGGCCGCCGCCAGGGAAGAGCTGTCCCTTCCAACTGAACTGAAGACAGAGTCCGCTGCGGCGCTGTACCCGCTGTTGCAATTGCTGGGGCAACTGCTGAACGTACCCTGGGTCTATCTAGAACTGGTCCAGCCGGGATCCCATTCCGACTCGCCTGCAAAAGGGATCCTCTACCCCAACCCCCAGCAGATCCCCGGCAACGAGCCGCCCAACCCCATCGGCGGATCTTGGCCCTTTCAGGAAGCCTTTCCCCTGCTGGATGAGGGAGGGAGGCGGCTGGCAACACTTTACCTGCTGGGGGAGCGCCCCCGCCAACTGAGCCTCCCCGAACGGGGACAGATCGACCTCATCGCCCTTAGCCTGCGACACATCCTGCTCCAGGCCCAGGAGCAGCGACAAGCCCTCGAGCAGCTCCAGACGCAACTGCAGCACAGCCGCAGCACCGCCGCCCGCTACCAGCCGATCTTCGAGAACGCCGTCGAAGGGATTTTTCAAACCACTCCAGAAGGGAAATATCTCGTGGCCAACCCGGCTCTGGCCCATATTTTCGGCTACGAATCCCCGGAAGATTTGATGCGCCACGTCTCCGATATCGGCACTCAGATCTACGGCGATCCAGAGCAGCGATCTGAGTTCGTACAGCGCATGCTGAAGGAAGGCCAGGTCGTGCACGCGGAGCAGCAGGTCTGCCGCAAGGACGGCAAAAAAATCTGGATTTCTTTAAACGCCCGCGCCCTGTACAACGAGCAGGGGGAGCCCCTCTATTTTGAAGGGTTTGTTACCGATATTACAGCCTCCCGCCAGCTTAAAGAACGGCAACAGCAACTGGAAGAAGCCCGCAGAGAGAGCGAACATCGTTTTTTGCAACTGGCTGAGAACAGCCAGCAACTGTTTTGGATTTCAACGCTCTGCGGCAAAGAGCTGATTTACGTCAGCCCCGCCTGTGAAGCCATTTGGGGCCTTTCCCCTGCAGAGGCCTACGCCAATCCCCAGGCCTGGATGCGCCGCATTCACCCTGACGATCGCTGGCTGTTCCCCGCCATTTTTCAAGCCCAACTTCAGGGCCAACCCACCGATGTGGTTTTTCGCCTCTGCCGCCCCGATGGCCGCCTCCTCTGGCTGCGAGAACGCACCTTTCCCATCCTCGACAAAGAGGGCAAGGTCTACCGGGTGGCAGGGATCGCCGAAGACATCACCGAGTCCAAGCAACTGGAAGCCGAACGTCGTCGTATAGAGCAAGCCTGGCAACAGAGCGCCAATCATTTCCGGCAGATCTTTGAGCTGGCTCCCAACGGCATTGCTCTGGTGGATCTGCAGGGGCGATTTATCCAGGTCAACGAGGCCTTTGCCCAGATCGTCGGCTACACCCCCGAAGAGTTGCAGCGTCGGCAACAACTGGACATCCTCCACCCCGACGATGTCAACCAACTGCTGGCGGCTAACGAGGCTCTCTTGACACGCAAAGTCTCCATCAGCCAGCGGCAGATTCGCTACATCCACCGTTCCGGCCAAGTTGTCCATGTGCTGTTCCAGGCCGCCCTGCTTACCGATGGAGCCGGCCAGCCCACCCAGTTTCTCAACCAGGTGATCGACATCAGCGCCCGCGTCGAGGCAGAAGTGGCCCTCAAAGAAAGCGAAGAACGCTTCCGCCAATCCTTTGAGTGGTCCCCCATCGCCAAGGCCATGACCCACCTGGATGGCACCTATTTTCAAATCAACGCCGCCTTTACCGAAACCCTGGGCTACACCCTAGAAGATCTCGAGGGGAAAACCGTCCTCGACATCACCCATCCCGACGACATCGCCGTCACCTTGGAGAGCACCAACCGCCTGCTGGCCGGCGAGGTGCACCACTGCGAACAGGAGCAACGCTACATTCACAAGAACGGGCAAATTGTCTATGCCCTTCTCCGCATCACCCTGGTGCGCACCGCCCAAGGGGATCCCAGCTACTTTCTCAGCCAAATTTTGGACATTACCGAGCGCAAGCAAGCCGAGGCAGCCCTTCGCCGAAGCGAGCTGAGTTTGCGGGGCATCTTTGAGCAGTCGGCCCTGGGCATTTCCATCGTCGATAGGCAGGGCCGTTACCTCAAGGTGAACCCCGCCCTGGAAGAGATCCTTGGCTACAGCGGCGCCGAATTGGTCAACAAGAGCTTCTGCGACCTCACCCACCCGGACGACCTCGAGGAAGATTGGCGACTCTTCCAGGAAGTTTTGAACGGCCAACGGGATCGCTACCACCTGGAAAAACGCTATATCCACCGCAGCGGCAAGGTGGTTTGGTGTCGCCTGGCAGTCTCAGCAGTGCGGGATCCCGAAGGCAAAAACCTCTTCATCATCGGCATCTCTGAAGACATTACCGAAGAAAAACGGGCGGAGCTGCAGATTCAGGCGGCCCTGCAGGAAAAAGAGATTCTGCTGCGGGAGATCCACCACCGCGTCAAAAATAACCTGCAAATCATCTCCAGCCTGCTGCGGCTCCAGGCGGATCAAATCAAAAGCCACAAGTATGCCCGCGTTTTTAAGGACGCCGGCAGCCGCATTCAGGCGATGTCTTTGATCCACGAGGGCCTGTACCAGTCCAACAACCTGGCTGCTGTGGATTTGAGGCAGTACCTCCACAATTTAATTTCTAATCTTTTCCACTCCTACGGCGTGAACCCCGAGATCATTCGCGCCAGCATCCGCGCCGAAGGGATCCGCCTCAACCTCGATGAGGCAGTTTTGTGTGGCCTGATCATCAACGAGCTGGTCACCAACAGCCTCAAATACGCCTTTCCCAAAGGCCGCAGCGGCCAGATCGACGTCCACTTTAAGCAAACCCGTACTTATACTCAGTTGCGCGTCTCTGACAACGGCATTGGCCTGCCCAGCAACTTCGATTTCAAGGAAACTCAATCTTTGGGTTTACAACTGGTTGCAACTCTCACCGATCAGCTCCAGGGCAAGATAGAATTGAGAAACAAGTCGGGTACCACTTTCATCATTACCTTTCCGAGGAGCCAGCCTTGAAGAAAGTTCCCATGCTTGCCAAAGGCAGCATTCTGGTTGTCGAAGACGAGAAGATCATCGCCAAGGATATCGCCAACGTCCTGAAAAAATTTGGCTATGCGGTGCCGGCCATCGCGTCCTCTGGCGAAGAAGCGATCCGATGGCTGGAGGAAATGTCGGTGGACTTGGTCTTGATGGACATCGTTTTGAAAGGGGATCTCGACGGTATTGAAGCCGCCAAGCGGATCGCCGAGCGCTTCAACATTCCGGTGGTGCACCTGACGGCCTACGCTGATGAGGACACTCTCTCTCGCGTTAAGGAGACACAGCCTTTTGGCTACATCATCAAACCTTTCAAAGAGCGGGAGCTCTACACCGCCATCGAAATTGCCTTGCACAACCACCGGCAGAGCCTAGAAAGCCGCAGGCTGGAGGAGAAAAGGCTGGAGGAGCTGCGACAGAAGCTGCAGCAGTTGCAGCAGTTTGCAGAGGTCAAGGGCACTTTGTTCAAGAAGTTCTTGCAAGATCTGAGTGAGCCCCTCTCGAACCTCAAGTTTGCCCTAGGATTGCTCAAGGAGGCAGAGTCGGAGCAGAAGCGGCAGCACTACCTACGGGTGCTGGAGGAAGAGTTTCACCGCGAGCTGGAACTGATTCATCAGACTTCTAACCTGGAAGATTTGCTAAACCTGGAAAATGTCGGCCTGCTGAGCCAGTTTAGCTTGTTGCGGGCCCAGGAGCCCAGCCGGAGTCGCCTGCTAGAAGGGGAGAAGCCGCCAGCCACAGCTACGGCTACCCTCTCCGAGCCCCCCGCAGCGGCGGCCTGTCCTGCCCCGCCGCCCAGCCCTGCCGCTGCCGAGGAGGCGATTACAGTGCCGCGGGCGACGCTGCGCCCCCTCAACCAAACTCAGTTGGCAGAGCGGCTGGGGGTGGTGGTCTCCGCCATCACCTACTGGAAGTTCAAGAGTGGGTTTCCCGAGTGGAGCCGCAGCCGGGATCCGGACGGCATTGCTTGGCACTACTCGCCCGATTCCAAGCGCTTTTCGCCCGTGCCTTAGCTAGCGCTGCACGACTTCCAGGCGCACCGGCGCCAGCCCTGAGCGCACCATCCCCAGGGCCTCCGCCGCCCGCAGGGAAAGGTCGATGATCCGACCGGGGATGAAGGGGCCGCGATCGTTGATGCGCACGACAGCCTGGCGCCCGTTGTCCAGGTTGGTTACCCGCACCTCGGTGCCGAAGGGGAGGGTGGGATGGGCAGCTGTCATCTCGTGGCGGGTGGGGTGCAGGTCATACCAGGAGGCGATCCCTTCTTGCACAGGCCCGACCACTCGGACAGAGTCCGGTTGCGCCTGGGCCTGAGTTTCTGATCGGCGGGCAGCGGTGGCTTTGGCGGCAGTCAGGGTGGCCGGCTGGGGCAGGGCCGAAGGGGCAAGAGGAGGGGCATCCAGCAGCAGACGGCGCAGACGATTGGCAGCCAAAACCGCTGTATCCACCGGGCGTTGGTTATCCAGCAGCAGCACTCCTTCGTCGATGCGCAGCAATTCCTCGTCGTTTACCCGAACCGCGTAGAGGGGATCCCCGGATTGGGGCTCTGCCCAAGCCAGAGTAATGGTCGTGTCCTTCAGGGATCCCTGGGCCATTTGGTTGAGCCGGGCCACGAGGGAGCTGGCCCGCAGCAGCGGCGACTCCAACCCGGGCTGCTCGACAAAGCTGACAACGGGGAGATCCCGAACGTAGACGGTGACCACCTGCCGCCCGTCCATCTGGTAGTCGTAGAGGGTGGAGACAGGCTGGCTGGACGACTGCTGCTGTTCGCCGATCTTGAGGATGGGCTCTTCCATTGGCCGAGAAGGGATTGCCCGGCGAGCCAGGGAAAGAGACTGCGAGTGTTGGGGGTTCAAGGTGCCGAGTTTGGCTGGCGGGGGAGCGTTGGGTTGGGGGGGAGAGACAAGGTCAGTTGCCGGGGAGAGGGAGTGGGTTTTGGGGGATAGCTGGGTTGCTCTGGCACTAGGGGAGCCGCTGCGAGTTGAGGCTTGCGCCCGCGAGGTTGGGCTGCCCAACATACCTGCCGGCAAGCTGAAGGCCGTAACACAGAGACAGCCGACCAAGCCCACTTGGCGGGCGGGAGCCAGTCCCTGTCCAAGCCGCTTCCAATTTCGCATGAGGCCGCGCTCCTCTCGAAACTCCTGTACAACGTCCAATGCGACAGTAAAACAGAAATTAATGTACCATAGGTTTCGAAGTTGACAAGCTTGCCCGGCCAAGGGCAAAAGCCCAAGTCCCGTCAGCATAAGGATTTTCGGCATCTTGGACTACCGCTCAGCAGGGGTTGACATTGAACTCGGACGCGCTTTTGTCAAGGGGATCCGGGAGCGCATTGAAGGCTCTCAAGCTCAGTCTTCAGGTTCTTCAGGAACCTTGGGCGGCATTGGCGGCTTTGCCGGCTTGTTGGAGCTACCGGCGGGCTACCGGGCCCCGGTTCTGGTTGCCGGCACTGATGGAGTGGGCACCAAGCTGGAGATCGCCCAGCAGTGGGGGCAGCACCGCGGCGTGGGCATCGACCTGGTGGCCATGTGTGTCAACGATGTGCTGACGGTGGGGGCCAGGCCGCTGTTTTTCCTGGACTACATTGCCACCGGCAAGCTGGAGCCGGAAGCGCTTTGGCAGGTGATCGACGGCATCTTGGAGGGCTGCCAGGAGGCCGGCTGCCAACTCCTGGGGGGGGAGACGGCAGAGATGCCGGGGTTTTACCCGCCCGGCAAGTACGACCTGGCGGGTTTTTGCGTCGGGATCGTCGAGAGGGCAGACGTTCTCGACAGCTCGCGGGTGCAGCTTGGGGATCGGTTGTGGGCCTTGCCCAGCAGCGGGTTGCACAGCAACGGCTTTAGCCTGGTGCGGCGCATTGTGGCCGAGCGGGGCTGGCCTTGGGATCACCAACCCCCTGGCTGGGATCGGCCTTTGGCGGAGGTCTTTCTCACTCCCACCCGCATCTATGTCCAGGCAGTGCAGCGGCTGCAGGCAGCAGGGATCCCCCTCCACGGCATGGCCCACATCACCGGCGGCGGCATCCCAGAAAACTTGCCCCGCTGTTTGGCTCCGGAGCAGGCGGCGCGGCTAGAGCCCCACAGTTGGCCCATCCCACCGGAGTTTCTCTGGCTGCAGGAGCAAGGCCAAGTGGAGACCTTGGAGATGTTCAACACCTTCAACCTGGGGGTAGGCTATGTGCTGGTGATCCCTCCTGAGGCGGAAAATCGGCTGAGATCCCTGCTCCCCGAAGCCTTTCCCATTGGCGAGGTGGTGCCGGCCCGCCCAGGGGAGAGCCGGGTCTTGGGGCTGGAGGAGTGGGGATCCTTGGTACCTTGAGTCCCCACCAAAGGGGGGAAGGAGCTGGCTGTGTTTGCGGATCCCTGCCGCTGCTGTGCTAAGTTTGCTGATGGCCTCGGCGCTGCTGCCTCTGTTGCTCTCAACCTCCGCCTATTTCACAAGAGAAGGGCTGCGCGCTTTCCCATCTCCGGACTTGGGCTGTTGGCCAACTCCCGCTGACCCTCTAGGTTAGGAGCCGCCGATGACAGGTTTATCCACTGCTCCTGCAACCAAGGCTGCCATCGAAGTGGAACATCTGAGCAAAACCTACGGCAGCTTTACGGCCATCCGCGACATCTCTTTCCAGGTCAACGCCGGCGAGATCATGGGGTTTCTGGGGCCCAACGGCGCCGGCAAAACCACTTCTATGCGCATTTTGGCTGGCTATTTGCCTGCCAGCGAGGGGACGGCGCGGGTGGCCGGGTTCGATGTGCATGAAAACCCTATGGCGGTGCGGCAGCGCATCGGCTACCTGCCAGAAAACCCGCCCCTCTACCCGGACATGACGGTGGAGAGCTACCTGGACTTTGTCGCCCAGATCAAACGGGTCAGCGCCGGGGATCGGCCGCGACGGGTGGACGAGGTGATCCGCCGCTGCAGTCTGGAAGACAGGCGCCACACCTTGATCCGCAAGCTCTCCAAGGGGTACAAGCAGCGGGTGGGCCTGGCCCAGGCCCTGGTGCACGACCCGCCGGTGATCATCCTGGACGAGCCCACGATTGGGCTGGATCCCAAGCAAATTATCGAGGTGCGCAACCTCATCAAGAGCCTGGCAGGAGAGCACACCATCATCCTCTCCACCCACATCCTGCCGGAGGTAAGCATGACCTGCGACCGGGTGGTGATCATCAACCGCGGCCAGGTGGCGGCCATTGGCACGCCCGCCGAGCTGACGGCCCAGCTTCAGGATCGGCAGCAGGCGAAGCTGGTGGTGGGCGCTCCTGAGGAAACGGCCATCCGAGCGGCCCTGCAGAACCTGCCCCAGGTGGAGGTGGTGAGCTTGCAGGCCCTGGGATCCGATCCCCCTCGCTGGCAGGTGCACCTGAAGAGCCATGTTTCTGCAGAAGGCTGGATCCCGGAGGTGGCCAGGGCCCTGGTACAGGCGGGGATCGACCTCTACGAGATCGGCCGTCCCCAGGCTTCTTTGGAGGAGATTTTCCTGCAGCTCACTACCCAAGAGGGATCCGAAGGCGCGTTGGAGGAAGCGGCATGAACGGCGTGGTTGCCATTTTTCGCAAAGAGCTGCGCGGCTACTTCACCTCCCCCATTGCCTACGTGGTGGCGGCGGTGTTCTGGGGACTGGCGGGGTTTTTCTTCGTCAACATCTTGGTGCGGGTGATCAACTTCTCGCAGCAGGTGGATCTCTTTGCCCAGTTTGGCCAAGAGAACCCTTTTGATGCCGCCACCATCCTGTCGCAGCAGTTTCTCAATCTGCTGGGCACGCTTTCCTTATTTTTATTGCCCATCTTTACCATGAGCTCCTACGCCGAGGAGCGGCGGCGGGGCACCATGGAGCTCTTAGCCACTTCCCCCATCACCAACCTAGAGGTGGCCCTGGGCAAGTGGCTGGCGGTCTGGGTGTTTTTCATCACGCTGCTGCTGCCGCCGCTGGTCTACCACGTGCTGGTGCTGAGTAGCGCCAACCCAGCAGTGGACTACCGCCTGACCCTGATGGGCTATGTGGGGCTTGCTCTGCTGGCCGGCAGCGTCATGGCCCTGGGGTTGTTCATCTCTTCCCTGACCGACAGCACCCTTATTGCGGCGGTGGCTACCTTTGGGCTGATCCTGCTGCTCTGGGTCATCGACGCGGCAGCCGGCCAGGAGAGCAACTGGATTGCCGCCACTCTGAGGCATGTCTCGCTGCTGCAGCAGTACAGCAACTGGGTGCAAGGGATCCTCAGCAGCAGCAGTGTTGTCCTTTTCCTCAGCATCATCGTGCTGGGGCTGTTTGCCACGGTGCAATCGGTGGAAAGCCTGCGCTGGCAGCAGAGCTAGGGTTGCGTTGGGAGGAGTGCGGTGATGAAAGCTTGGCAGGCATTGGCAGATTGGACGGGGATCGTCGGCCTTGGCGTCGTGGCCATCGGCCTGCTGGTGGGAGCTGCCCTCACCGGCTGGACGGCGGTGCCCCTGAGCCTGATGGCCACGGGCTTGGCCCTGGTGGTGGTTTGGGGCCTCACCCACCGGAAGGAAGTGAGCCTGTTCCTGGGCCTGCGCTCCACCCAGACCAACGCCAACATCCTGGTGGCGGCGGCGGCGATGGCCGTGATCTTGGTGTTGCTCAACGTCGTGGCGGTGCGCTACGACCTGCGCCTGGATCTCACGGAAGAGGGGCTGTTTACCCTCTCCCCCCAGACGCGGCAATTGGTGCAAGGGCTGGCCCAGCCAATGAAAGTCTGGGTGGTCACCACCGCCCCCGATCCCAACCTGCGGGAACAGCTGGAGCGCTACCGCCGCCTCAACCCCGAGCGCTTCCAGTTTGAGTTTGTGGATCCCAACCGCGATCCCCTCACTGTCCAGCGGCTGCAGGTTACCCAAAATAACACTCTGGTGGTCGAATCGGGCAATAACCGCCAACAACTGCCCCAGCCGCCCGCCCCTGAGCTGGAGAGTAAGCTCACCCCTGTGCTGGCCAAGGTGGTTAACCGCGGCGAAGTGGTGGCCTATTTTGTACAGGGGCATGGGGAGGTGAGCCTGGAAGCTCGCGAGGGCACCCCAACCCTGGCCCAGGCGGTGGCAGCCCTCGGCCAGGAGGGCTACCGGGTGGAGCCGCTGAACCTGGTGCAGTCGCAGATCCCAGAGGAGGCGGATGTGTTGGTCTTGGCAGGGCCGCAGCGGGCTCTCTTCCCCGGCGAGGTGGAGAAGCTGCAGGACTACCTGGCCAAAGGGGGGCGGCTGCTGCTCTTGATTGGGCCACGGGTGGATGCCGGCCTGGATCCCTTGCTGGAGGAGTGGGGCGTGGTTTTGGGGGATGACTTCATCATTGAGGTGAGCAGCGTCAGCCAGCTTTTGGGCACGGGGCCGGCGGTGGCCCTGGTTACCACCTACGGGGATCACCCCATCACCGCTCCCCTGGCAGAACAGCGGCTGATGACCCTCTTCCCCCTGGCCCGTTCTGTAGACACTGAGGTCCGCGAAGGGATCCAGGCCACGCCTCTGCTGCGCACCAGCCCGCAGAGCTGGGGAGAGACCAGCCCCAACCTAGAGGCCGGCCCGCTGCAATTTGACCCGGATCAAGACAAGCCCGGCCCCCTGACCCTGGGCGTAGCCCTGACCCGCCAGGTGAAAGGCGATCAGAAGACCTCAGAATCCCAGGAGGGGCCGACCGAGGCTCGGCTGGTGGTGATCGGCAACGTCAACTTTGCCCTCGACGGCAACCTGAGGCAGCAGGGGAACCGCGATCTCTTCCTCAACACCCTCAACTGGCTCACTGAGCGAACCGAACAGATCTCCATTCGCCCCAAATCCATCACCGACCGCCGTCTTGCCGTGACCGGCCAGAACTTCCGCTGGCTGGTGCTGGGATCGACGGTGCTCCTGCCGCTGGTGGCGTTGGGATCGGGGGCCGTGCTCTGGTGGCAAAGACGATAGGGCCAAGGAGGACGAGCATGTTCAAGCGCAGCACCTGGATTCTCTTGGGCTTGGCAGTGGCTGCTCTGCTGGGGTATTTCCTCTTTGACAACTTCCAGCAACTGCGCCAGCAGCAGCAAGCGGAGCGGGCGCGGCTTTTCCACTTTGCCCCCGACACCATTGCCCGCATCGAGATTCGCCAGCAGCAAGAGGGGGAACCGGAGGAAATCCTTTTGGAGCGCACTCCTGAGGCAGAAGAGGGATCCCGTTGGCGCATTATCCGTCCCATCCAGTCGGCGGCGCTGGACTTCCCGGTGGAGCAGTTGCTCAACAGCTTCTCCCGCCTCACGCCTCAAATCACGCTGGAAGGGGCTGAGGATTTGGCGGCCTTCGGCCTAGATAAGCCGCGCCACCAGATCGCCCTCTTCCCCCAAGAGGGGGATCCCTACCGCCTGGACATTGGCAACGACAACTTCGACGGCTCCGGCTTCTACGCCAGGCCAGAAGGGGGAGAGGTGGTGCTCTTGGCCAGCACCCAGAAGGGATCCCTCTTGCCTTCTCTGCTGGCTTTGCGGGACAAAACTCTGCTGCGCTTTGACACAGCGGCGGTGAAGTCTCTGCAGGTGCAGTTGGCCGAGGCAGAGCCAGAGGTCGTTCGCTTGGAGCGACAAGAAAATACGTGGCAGATCGTCGAGCCCCGCGAGCTGCCTGCCGATGACCTGAACGTCGACCGTCTGCTCAATACGTTGTCTCGCCTGCAAGCGGTGGAGTTTCCGGCTGAAACCAAAGCGGAGCTGGCTCCTTATGGTCTGGAGAAGCCTTCTGCCCAGCTAACCGTTGAGCTCAAGGATGGCAAGACCCTGACTGTGGCCTTGGGAGCGGAAAAAGAGGGCCAGGTGTACGTCATCACCTCCGAGCACCCGGCGGTGGCCACCCTCCTCACCAGCACCGCCGACATTCTCCGCTCCGACTTCGAGGAGCTGCGGGATCACCGCATCGCCCGCCTCAACCCCAACCAGGTGGGCCCAGTTACCCTGGAATCCCAAGGGGAGCGGGTTACCCTCAATCCTCTGCCCCAGGAGAAGGGATCCCTGGATCTGCGCTGGGAAAATCCGGAGCAACCGGGCCAGCCGGTCAACCTCAGCTCCCTCTTCTCCAGCCTCAATGCCGCCCGCGCCAAGGAGTTCCTGCCGGAGACGGATCCAGACGCCCAAAAAGCCTTGGCCGAGCCAGATCTGAAGCTGACCTTTGAGGCCAAGGGCGAGGACGGTCGGGATCCCTTGAGGTTGAGCTTGACGTCTGCCGGCCTGCGTGCCTATGTACAAAGCAGCTATCAGCCGGATATTGCCGTCATCGACCTCAGCACCTTCAACAGCGTGGAAACCGAAGTGAACCGCTTGCTGGAGGGCAAAGCGGAGGAGACAAGGGACCAACGGGGAGGGTCTTCCTCAGGCTCCTAGCGGTGGCCGGCGGGCTTTTCTTAGCTGGCAGAGGCGGTGGTTGTCTCTTCTTTGGCTGAGGCTGCTTTTTTCAGAGCCTCGCCCTGGATCGTCAACACCGAGCAGGGGGCCCGGTGGAGCACGTAGTTGCTGACGCTGCCCAAAAATAGCTCGCTCAGCCCAGAGTAGCCACGGCGACCCACCACGATGAGGTCGGCTTTCCAGGAGCGGGCCAAGTCGCAGATGACCCGACCGGGGTTGCCGTAGTTGAGGCGGTACTCGGCGCGAACTCCCTGCTCAGCGGCTTTCTCCACCAGCGAGCGCAGGTAGTCCATCTGGTTTTGCTCGAAGATGGCACACTGCTCCCGATAAGACTGCCACAGCTCAGCGCTGATGGTGGAGCTGTAATCCACCCCCAAGATCATGGGCGGCTCTGGGGCACCGGGCTCTTCCTGGGACAAAACATGGAGGATCATCATCTCGGCCTGCATGGCCTTGGCCAGTTGGACGGCCTTTTGAAACACTCCCTGGCTCAGCTCTGACCGATCCACCGCCACCAAAATCCTGCTGAACATACCGACTTCCTCCAAATGGCTAACAGATGGGCAAAAGACAAGGCTTGACTTCGGTTTCGACTCCAAGTTCCTTTTTTCTTTGCCCTCATCTATCTGTGTTGTAAAAGAACTGGGCGAGAAAACCGCGGGCATCTCGGATGACCTGTCGGATTGGCAATGAAAGTTCAGAGATCTTGACACAGGTCAGAACTCATCCTCCTGGGCTGTCCACTCTAACACCGCCTGCGCAGCAGTTCCAGCGTCAGGGTGGGGATCCGCCGTTCCTGCCCCGCCCAGGTGCCCAAAGAGCCAGGGGTGGGATAGCCGATGTCGTCGGTTACCGGCAGGCCGTTGCGAGCAGCCATCACCTGAGCCAGCTCAAGGGCAGGGCCATTGTAGTTCACGTAGGGATCGTTCTGGCAGGGGTGGGTAGAAAGGACAAATCGGGGTCGAATCTGGGCCAAACTCGCCAACAACGCTTGTGTCTCCGGCTCGGAGCCTGGGGCCGCTCCCGGCGGATAGCGAGCTTCCAAAGAAGCCGCGATCCAATCTTGCGTGGGCAGATTGCGGTTGAGATCGACGCCGTTGGCATTGAGCCGTTGCCCTAGGGCACAGCCATCCGGGTTCAGGCGTGGGATCGCCCATAGGGTCGCTTTCCCGGCCAGGGATCCCCATTTCCCAGAAGCCACATAGCGCTCGATCAGGGCATAGCCCTCCACCTCATCCCCGTGTACCCCGCCGAGCAGCAGCAAGGAGCGGATCCCTTGGGTGAGCTGCCAAAGGTAAATGGGACGCCCCTGCACCGAGTGGCCGATCACTTGCAGAGATGCCAAGGGCTCACCGGCGCCCAGTCTTGGCAACATAGGGGATCCCAGCAAAACTTGCACCGCTAGAACGGAATATCGTCCGGCTCCGCTGGGGAAGCCCCCCCTCCTTCAGAGGAGTCCACAGTTGCAGACTCACCCATCCCCGTCAGAGAGAGAACCCGCGCCGATCCCAGTTGGTGGACGCGACGCGCGGTGATCTCGGCCAACTTTTCCTTACGCCCATCCCGCTCCACCACATTCATGTGCAGTTGGCCCTCCACCGTGATCTGATCCCCCACGCGGCAGGTGTCCACCACCCGCTGGGCCAGCTCTCCAAAAAAGGCAACCCGCACTTGGTACGGTGGCTCCTCCGGGCGCAAGCTGGGAAAGCGCAGCACCAGTGAGGTAACGGCCAGGTTGTCGGGAGTGTAGCGCAGCTCCGGCTCGCTGGCCACTTCCCCCATCAAGACAATCGAGTTCATGACAGAGCCACTGTCTATTGGGGCGTTAAAAGAAGGCAGCTCAACTACCTTTACCATGCCTCCAGACCCGGATCCCGTCAACCTAGTTCACGCGCAGAGTCATGTAGCGCAGGATGCTCTCGTTGATGCGCAGATTTTTCTCCCAGGTGGCCACTGTCCTTGGCTCGGCCTCGTAGTTGAACTGGATGTAGAGGCCTTCCTTGAACTTCTTCATCTCAAACCCGGCAAAGCGGCGCTTGCCTCTGTTGGTAATTTCCAGGCCAGTTGCCCCGTTTTCTCGTAGGAGCGATTCCTGCTCGGTGAGGAGTTGTTGCAAGGGTTCGTCCGAGAGGTCGGGGCGCACGATCAGCATTGTCTCATAGGCGCGGGGCATGGAAGCCAGTTCTCCTTGGGAATCCAAATCAAAAGGTGCAGTAGGCTATCCTAGCTTCTCTTTGCGACAATCGAAAAGGGCCACAGCTCAATTCTCCACCCCTCTGCAGCGACAAAAGCAAGCCTCTTCACAAGAGGGGATCCGTTGTCCGATACAATAGGGGATACTTCGATAGCTGCCGGTTGGCTTAGCCAAGACACTCTCAGTCGATCGATATCTAGGGTTCCAAGCATGAGCGCAGATGAAGTTTACAGCCGTGTTCGCAAGATCGTGTCCGATCAACTAGGCGTAGAGGACGACAAAGTAACCCTGGAAGCTAATTTCCAGAACGACCTAGGAGCCGACAGCCTCGATACGGTGGAGCTGGTCATGGCCTTCGAGGAGGAGTTCGATCTGGAAATCCCCGATGAAGATGCGGAGGGCATTGCCACTGTGCAGGATGCCGTCAACTACATCCTCTCTAAGAAAGCTGCCTAGCCTGGGAGAGGGCAATTCTGCCGGCTTGCCTTCCTTCTAACCGGAGGGTACCGGGTCGAAACTGCTCATGGTTGTCGTGGATCCTGCCGCCGCTCCTATGTCCATCCCATCCAACTTCCATCGCCGTGTTGTCATCACGGGGCTAGGGGCGATAACCCCCCTTGGCAATTCTCCTGGCGAGTTCTGGCAGAGCTTGCTGGCAGGCCGCTCTGGTATTGGGCCAATTACCCACTTCGATGCCTCTCGCCACGAGTGCCGCATTGCCGGGGAGGTGAAGGGGTTTGATCCCCTCGACTACCTGGATCGCAAGGACGTCAAGCGCACCGATCGCTTTGTCCATCTGGCCCTGGCCGCCACCCAACAGGCGCTGGAGGATGCCCAATTTCGCATTACCGATCTCAACGCTGAGCAGGTGGGGGTGATCTTGGGCACCGGCATCGGCGGCATCCGGGTTTTGGAAGAGCAGCAGACCATCTACCTGCAAAAGGGGCCGGATCGCTGTAGCCCCTTCATGGTGCCGATGATGATCGCCAACATGGCAGCAGGCCACGTGGCCATTCGCTTTGGCGCCAAGGGGCCTAACTCCTGTACGGTGACGGCCTGTGCTTCTGGCTCCAACGCCATCGGCGATGCCTTCCGGCTCATCCAGCGGGGGGAAGTGCAGGTGGCCATTACGGGGGGCACAGAAGCGGCAGTGACTCCCCTCTCGGTGGCGGGGTTCAGCGCCATGAAGGCTCTTTCCACCCGCAACGACGCCCCCGAGCAGGCCTGTCGGCCCTTTGACCGGGATCGGGATGGCTTTGTCATGGGGGAAGGGGCGGGGATCCTGCTGCTGGAGGAGTTGGAACACGCCCGATCTCGCGGCGCCAAGATCTATGCCGAGATCGTCGGCTACGGCCTCACCTGCGACGCCCACCACATCACCAATCCCGCCCCCGCTGGCGAAGGTGCCGCCCGTGCGATGCGGCTAGCCCTTAAAGATGCCGGGATCCAGCCTGACCAGGTGCAGCACATCAATGCCCATGCCACCAGCACACCGGTGGGGGATGTAGCCGAGGTGCAAGCCATCAGGGCAGTTTTCGGGGAGCACGCCCCTCGCCTGGCCATCAGCGCCACCAAGTCCATGACGGGCCATTTGTTGGGGGGAGCAGGCGGCGTTGCCACCGTGGCGACGGCCCTGGCCATCCACCACGGCTGGGTTCCCCCCACCCTCAACTTGGATAACCCCGACCCCGAGTGCGAGGGGCTGGACTTTGTCCCCCACAGGGCACGGCAGATGGCCGTTGACGTGGCCCTGGTCAATGCCTTCGGGTTTGGGGGGCACAACGTGACCCTGGCCCTGCGCCGCTACTCTTCCAACTAAGGGATCCTGCCCATGTCCACTTCTGAAGGCTCCGCCCCCTCTGTTCGCCAGCAGGCCCTGGCCGCCTTGACGGCGGAGCTGACGCAGCAGGGCCATCCCCCTGAATACGCCCAGCACATGGCGGCGGCAGTGATTTTTCAGGCCGATCTGGATCTCTGCGCCGCCCAGTTGGCGCGGCTGCTGAGTTGGCTAAAGCAAAACCATCCGCAGCTCTATCCAGAGGCAGTGCAACTGGTGGATGCCACCCGCGAGGAGTTTGAGCGGCGGGTTCAACGAGGATAAGAGATTCGTAGAGGCCTGGGGTGCCAAGGCTAGGATAGGGGGTATCTCCTTATCTCCAAGCTCGCTGCCAATTGCCGCGGAGCTGCTCCCCCCTCTCCCTGGGGGAGGGAGCTGGGGGTGAGGGAAAAGTTGTGTTGACCCGCTAGGCATTGGAGATGGCTACTGCGGATGCGAAGTTCCCCGAGCGGATAGCTCAGCCGTCCTCTCAGGAAGAGCCTGGAAAGGGATCCCTGCTGCTCCATGTTGGGGGCATGAGCTGCGCCGGCTGTGTTCGGGTCGTCGAGCAGACCCTGCTGAATCAGCCGGGGGTGGTCAAAGCCAGCGTTAACCTGGTTACCGAATCAGCTCTTGTGGAACTTGCCCCTGGGATCCAGCCTGATCCCGAGCATTTGGCCCGGATCTTGACGGATGCAGGGTTTCCCAGCTCTTGCGCCGCCGGCAGGGGCGATTTTCCCCAAGCTCAGGCTCCTTCCCCCGACGGATGGGACAATGCCCTGGACGCGCCTGCGGATCCCCTCGCGCGGCAACGGCGGCAAGCCCAAGACCACCTTCGCCAGGCCCTCACCGCCGTTTTTTTGCTGCTCATTTCTGCCGCTGGACACCTGGATCTTTTTGCCCGCCTGGGCCTGCCCGTCCTCAACGACGTCTGGCTGCACTGGGGGTTGGCGACGCTGACCTTTGTCGGCCCGGCCCGCGGCCTTGTCCTGGACGGCTGGCGGGCGGCGCGGCGGCTGGCCCCCAACATGAACACGCTAGTCACCCTGGGATCCGGATCCGCCTACCTGGCCAGTCTGGTGGGGTTGCTGGCCCCGCAGGTGGGCTGGGAGTGCTTCTTTGAAGAGCCGGTGATGCTGCTCAGCTTCATCCTGCTGGGGCGGGCCCTGGAACAGCAGAGCCGTCTGCGGGCGGCCAGCAGTTTGCAATCGCTGCTCAGCCTGCGCCCCAGCGTTGCTTGGCGAGTCCGACCCTCTCAACGGTCAGGATCCCCAGCCGAAGACCTGAGCAAAGGCGAGCTGGCGGCAGAGCAGTGCCCCGTGGAACAGGTGCAGGTGGGAGACTGGCTGCAGGTGCGGGCTGGCGAGCAGATCCCGGTGGATGGGGAAGTAATTGCCGGCCAGGCCACGGTGGACGAGGGCATGCTCACCGGGGAATCCCTACCCGTGCTCAAACAGCCAGGGGATCCGGTTGTGGCCGGGACGGTCAACCAATCGGGGCTGCTGCTGTGCCAAGCTACGCGCACCGGCAAAGACACCACCCTGGCCCAGATCATCCGCTTGGTGGAAGAAGCCCAGGCCCGCAAGGCCCCCATCCAGGGCCTGGCCGACCGGGTGGCCGGCTACTTCACCTACGGGGTGGTGGTGCTGGCCCTTCTCACCTTCGCCTTCTGGTACTGGGTTGGGATCCCCTTGTGGGGCAGCGAGCTCCTGAGGGGGGTCGGCCTTCACTCCCCTCTGCACCTGGCGGATCACCCGCCCCACCCCACCCCTCTGCTCCTCAGCCTTAAGCTGGCCATCTCGGTGCTGGTGGTGGCCTGCCCCTGTGCCCTCGGATTGGCGACGCCGACGGCCATTCTGGTGGGCACCGGCCTGGGCGCGGAGCGGGGGCTGCTCATCCGCGGCGGCGATGTCCTGGAGAAAACCCACCGCCTGCAAACGGTTGTCTTCGACAAAACCGGCACCCTCACCCAGGGGGATCCGCACCTAACAGATTGCCTGGCCCTCGACCCCTCTCTGGATCCGGCTCGGCTGCTGCAACTGGCGGCCACGGTGGAAAGCGGCACCCGCCATCCCCTGGCCCAGGCCATTTTGGGGGCCCTCCGCGAGCGAGGACTACCCCTGCTCTCTGCCGACAAGTTTTACACTCAGCCAGGCCTGGGGGCCTCGGCGCGGGTGGAAGGGCAAGAGGTCATCTTGGCCTCCTTAGAGGGGCTGGCCGCCCTAGGGATCCCGATTTCCCCGCAAGCGCAGGCCCAAGCCCAGGCGCTGCTACAAGCTGGCAAAACGGTGGTGGGGGTGGCCGTGGCGGGATCCCTGGTGGGGCTGTTGGCGGCCCAGGATCCCTTGCGGCCCGACGCCCGGGCAACGCTGCAACGGCTTCGGCAAATGGGCCTGCAGGTAGTCCTGCTAACCGGCGACCGAACCGAGGTGGCCCAGCAGGTGGCCCAGGCCTTGCAGGTGCCAGGGATCCGCGTCATCGCCGAGGTGCAGCCGGCAGACAAAGCTCAGGTTATCCGAGATCTGCAGGCCCAGGGTCAAAGAGTCGCCATGGTGGGTGATGGCATCAACGACACCCCCGCCCTGGCCCAAGCTGACGTGGGCATGGCTCTGCACTCTGCCACCGCTGCCGCCCTCGAGACTGCCGATATCATCCTCATGCGCAACCGCCTCTGGGACGTCGTGGAAGCCATCCGTCTCAGCCGCGCCACCTTCCGCAAGATCCAGCAAAACCTCCTCTGGGCCTTCGCCTACAACTGGGTCGGGATCCCGGTGGCTGCCGGTGCGCTCCTGCTCAGCTTCGGCATCGGCCTCAGCCCCGCCCTGGCCGGCGGCCTCATGGCCTTCAGCTCCCTCAGTGTAATCTTCAATTCACTCCTTCTCAGGAGAACTTTTATAAGTGGTGGATCCCCTGACGAGCAAAATTAAAAAGTGTTAAAGACAACCAATATTCCGCCTACTATCTGTTTCTATTTCCGAAGTTTTACTGACTTCTGCCACAACTTTTGCCCTGCTCAGGCCTAGGAAGCAGCGATCTCGATTAAGTTCAATCAAGGAAATTAATTAGCTTTGACTTTTGAAAAGCCAAATGTAAAGTGAGGCTTGCGCTGGCCCAAAGCTGCCTCATTTTGTACCTTGCGTAGCAAGGGAAAAACCGTGAAAATACTGAAAAAGTCAGATCCGAAAGTTGGAGAGAGGGCAGAGACATGGCAATGCTTGGAGATCTTCAGGAATTTTCCCTAGCCGAGCTGTTGCATTTGATGGAAAAAGGAAAGAAAACAGGCCAACTCTCCATTTGGGGGCCCAATGGCATTTATCGAGTTTGGCTGTATCAGGGGCGAGTGGTGGCGGCCTTGTCTCCCCAAGAAGAGCATCAGTTGGAGCGCTTGCTGGTGCGCTTAAACCTGGTCAGCCAGCAAGTCGTGGCAGATTTGGCCTCCCTCTGCAGCTTGCAGGAGCCTCTGGGCCTTTGCTTGCAGCTGCAGGGGTTTATTTCCCCTGCAGCTTTGGCCAAGCTCTTTCGCTATCAACTGCAGGTGGGGCTTTACAGCCTGATACATTTACGCTGAACACTGCTGAGCATTACTGCTCAGCGGTGAAGCGATAGCATTCTGTCCGTTTCCGTTGTCACTACGCGACGCTGACGCGACCGCGCTACTCGGACGGAGTCCAAACAGAAAGGCGGTATCCCGCAAAGCCCTGAGCATAACACCCAGAGCGCCTTG